>NZ_JBFAZW010000099.1:0-39594 GCF_040682015.1 Dactylosporangium sp. NPDC051485 | reverse complement strand
GCCGCGCCGAGCAGCGCGTCGAAGGCGGCGCCGTCGAGGTCGCCGAGCATGGCCGCGGCGCCGACCGACGGGCTGGGGCCCTCGGGGTCCATGTGCAGGCGGGACAGCGCCGGAGCGGGCACGTCGGCGAACGTGTCCATCTCCGGCTTGAGCGCGCACAGCGGGGCGAGCACGGCCGGGTCGCCCAGCGCCGCGCCGTCGACGACGAGCAGCTGCCGGCCGCGGACGGCCTCGGGGAGCTGCGGCACCGGCGGGACCTGCAGCAGCCGGGCCGCGGTGGTGACGTGGTCGGGGGCGGCGACGGCCCACTCGGCCCAGGCCGGCAGCACCCGGGCCGCCTCGCGCCAGTCCCAGACCAGCCAGCCGGCGTGGGCGGTGGTGATCGGGAAGAGGTCGAACTCGACCGCGGTGACGACGCCGAAGTTGCCGCCGCCGCCGCGCAGGGCCCAGAACAGGTCCGGCTCGGCGCCGGCGGTGGCCCGCACCGGCTCCCCGCCGGCGGTGACCAGCTCGATCGCGGTCAGGCTGTTGGTCTGCAGGCCGTGCTGCCGGGAGTACCACCCGATGCCGCCGCCGAGGGAGTAGCCGACGACGCCGACGTCGGGGGAGGAGCCGTGCAGGGCGGCGAGGCCGTGCGGGGCGGCCTGCTCGACCACGTCGATCCACAGCGCGCCGGCCTCGGCCCGGGCGGTGCGCCGGGCCGGGTCGACGGTGACGGCGGTCATCGCGGACGTGCGCAGCAGCACGACGTCGTCCAGGGGTCCGAGCGGGCCGGCGTGGTGGCCGGTGCCCTGCGGGGCGACCCGCAGGCCGGCGGCCCGGGCGGCCCGGACGACGTCGGCCACCTCGGCGGCGTCGGCGGGGAAGGCCACGGCGGCCGGGCGCTGGTCGACGGCGACGTTCCAGGGCATGCGGGCCGTGTCGTAGCCCGGGTCGCCGGGAAGGTGGACCGCGCCGCCGCACAGGCCGCGCAGGGAGTTCGCAAGGCTGGTCATGGCGAACACGGTGCGGCCGGACGGTTGGGCCGCACTTGCGGCCGACCTGAGGACGACGTGAGCCGAGTGTCAGCCGGTCGTCCGTTTGCGGCGGATCGCGGCGAGGGTGTCACGCACCGTGCCCGGGGTGAGGAACAGCTGCTGGGCGATCTCCCGCTCGTCGGCCCCGCCCTCGGCCAGTGCGAGCATCCGCCGCTCGCCGGTGGTGAGCTGGACCGGCGGCTCGGCCGGCACGTCCTCGCCGCGGGTGCTCAGCGCGGCGGCGACGTCGGCCCGAAGGCCCAGCGCCCCGCACTCCTCGGCCAGCTCGAGCGCCTCCCGCAGCAGGTCGACGGGGTCGTCCACGACCCGGCCGAGGGCGAGCAGGGCCCGGGTGTACTCCAGCCGGGCCTCGGTCGCGCCGAGCAGGTCCACCGCCTCGCGCAGCCGGTCCTCGTCGGCGGCGAGCTCTCCGGCCAGGCGCAGCGCCCGCCCGACGGCCCGCCGGCTGCCCCAGGCCCGCATCACGGCGAGGTCCTCCTCGGCCGCGGCGAGGGCCTCGGCGCCGCGGCCGAGCGCGGCCAGGGCCTGGGCGCGCAGGCTGCGCTCCTCGAACCACTGGGGGTTGCCGGCGTACGGCCCGGCCGGCAGCACGGCGAGCGCCTCGGCGGGCCGTCCCTCGGCCATGAGCAGTGCGGCGTGGGCCTGCGTGACCAGCCGCACCCCGTCGCCGACCCGCGGCCGGTCCCGGTGGGTGTCGAGGTAGGCGCGGGCCTCGGCCAGCCGGCCCTGGTCGACGAGGACCCGGATGAGGTACGCCTCGCCGTAGGCGATGCCCAGCGCCGGCACCCCGCCCCAGGCGAGGCTCTGCTCGTTGGCCGCGGCGAGCCGGTGCGCGGCCTCGGGCAGGTCGCCGCGCTGCCACTCCCGCCAGCCCGACCACAGGTGGGCGGCGAGGACCGTGAACAGCGAGCCGCGGGTGTGCCCGAGCGTCAGTGCGTCGTCCCAGAGCGTGCCGGATCCGGCGTCGGCGGCCTCGAGCACCACGCCGGCGATCACCCAGAACAGGCCCGGGTCGCCGTCGAGCAGGGCCCCGCCGTCCAGTGCGAAGCGGGCCAGCCGGACCGCCTCGTCGCGCTGTTCGCCGCGGGCCAACATCTCCCACGAGCGGTTCGCGGCGAGCATCCGGGCCCCGAGGCCGTCGCCGGCGATCTCGGTGCCGGAGCCGCCCGAGACGAAGGCGTCGCCGCTGTACATGTACGTCGCCGTGCGCTCCAGCGCGGCCATGGCCTGCCGCTCGTCGGCGAACTGCGGGGCGAGGCGCCCGGAGGCCTGCCGGGCGAACGCCGGGGCGTTGCCCTCCGGCCCGGCGAAGATCAGCGTGTGCAGCAGCATCCGGGCGACCGCCGCGAACGTGGCCGGGTCGGTCGCCGGGTCGTCGTAGGCGGCCCGCAGGTGGGCGATCGCGGCCGGCCCGTCGCCGAGCGTCTCGACCTGGCCGAGGGCGAGCAGGACGGCGGGGCGCAGCGCGGGCTCCGGCGGCTCGGCGAGGGCCCGGCGCAGGTACGCGACGGCCCCGTCCGGCGCGCCCCGGCGCAGCGCCGTGCCGGCCGCGGCGCGCAGCACCTCGACCACCCAGGCCTCGCCGCGCTCGGGCATCTGCAGCAGGTGCGCGGCGATCTGCTCGGCCGCGGCCCCGGCGGCGGCCAGCGCCCGGGCCGCCCGCTCGTGCTGCAGCTGCCGCTCGCCGGGCGGCAGGTCCTGGTAGACGGCGTCGCGGACCAGCGGGTGGACGAAGGCGACGGGGTACTCGTGCCGGACCACCTCGGCCCGGGCGAGCGCGGCCACGGCCTGGGCGGCGGCCGGCTCGCCCACCCCGGCCAGCGCGGCGATGCTCGGCAGCCCGGCCCCGTCGCCGAGCACCGCGACGGCCCGGGCGACGGCGGTGCTGTCGGCCGGCATGCGGCGCAGCCGGAACAGCACCATGCTCGACACGGCCCGGGAGCCGACCGCGGTCACCGTCCCGGCGTGCGCGGCGATCGGCCGGACCCCGCTGGCGTCCAGGGCCCGCAGCAGCTGGCGCAGCAGCAGCGGGTTGCCGGAGGTGGTGCGGTGGCAGGCGGCGACGAACCTGTCCTCGACCGGTTCGCCGAGGCCCTCGCGGACCAGGTCGGCGACCCCGGCGACGCTGAGCGGGCCGGGCCGGATCGCCGTGGTGGCGGGGTCCACCTGCAGCTCGGCCAGCAGTGCCTCGTCGTCGTACTGCTCGCCGGTGCGCAGGGTCGCCACGACGAGCACGGGCATGCCCTCGAGGCGCCGCACGAGGTACGCCAGGAACCGCAGCGACCCCGTGTCGCACCACTGCAGGTCGTCGACCACGATCGTGAGGGGGCGGGCCGAGGCGGCGTTGGCGGTGAGCCAGTACAGCCCGTGCAGGGCGGCGAAGGTGTGATCCCCCCGGCCCTGCGCCTCCCCGGTCAGGTCGAACACGGCCGTCGCCGACGCCGCCGCCCCGGACAGCAGCCGCTCCCGGGCCGCCGGGTCGGTGAGCGGCGCCTCGAACAGCTGCCGGGCCACGCCGAAGCCGAACTCCTTCTCCAGCTGGCTGCCGCGGGCGGTGAGCACGAGCGCCCCGCGCGCGGCGGCGATGCGGCGGGCCTCGGTGAGCAGGCGGCTCTTGCCGATCCCGGCCGGGCCTTCGATCAGCACCAGGCGCGCGAGCCCGGCGAAGGCGTCGTCGGCCGCGTCGCGCAGCGCGGCGACCTCGCGTTCGCGGTCGACGAGCTGTTCCCGCCCCCGGGATCCGGCATCGGTACCGCCCGGAGCCCGCCCGCCCGCACCGGTTTCCGGCGCCGGCTCCACCGCTCGCTCCTGCGCCGGATTCGCACCGGTATGCGGGCCTTCAGCCGGGTTTGCCGCCCCACGAAATGCTGATATGTCCGAAAAATCTGGCGCCTGCGCCGGATTTTTCGTGACCTCGACCGCTTCAGACGATATGACCGGCGTGGCGTTCAACGTGGGGGACTGGGCCAGGACCTCGGCCTCCAGGGCGCGCAGGGCCGGGCCCGGGTCCACCCCGAGCTGATCGGACAGCGTCTGGCGGGCCCGCCGCAGCGCGCCGAGGGCGTCGCCCTGCCGGTGTGCCCGGTACAGCGCCACGACCAGCAGCCGCCACCGCTTCTCCCGCAGCGGCTGATCGGCGACGAGCGCCTCCAGCTCCGGCACGAGCACCGCGCTCTCGCCCAGGGCCAGGCGGGCGGCCAGGACCTCCTCGCGGGCCACCTCGCGCAGCTCGCCCAGCCGGGCCGCCTCGGCCTGCGCCCAGGGCTCGTCGGCGAACTCCGCGTACGCCGGGCCGTGCCACAGGCGCAGCGCCCCGTCGAGCAGGTCGCGCTGTTCGGCGTACGACCGCAGCCGCAACGCGCCGTGCACGAGGGCGTCGAAGCGCCAGGCGTCGACCGCCTCCTCGTCGAGGGCGACGGCGTAGCCGGGCGGGCGGCTGGCGATGACGTTGCCGCGGGCCCGCGCGGTGCCGCCGGGCTCCAGGCGGCGGCGCAGGTGCGAGACGTAGGCCTGCAGGGCCCCGGCGGTGCTGGCCGGTGGGCGGTCGCCCCACACGCAGTCGACGAGCCGGTCGGCCGGCACGATGTCGCCGCGGTTGAGCACGAGCACGGCCAGCACCGCGCGCTGGCGGCGTCCGCCGAGGTCGACGGGCTCGCCGCGCAGCATCGCGGTCAGGTCGCCGAGCACGCTGATCGACAGCTCCACCCGGCACACGCTCCCCGCTCGATTCGCCCTCGAGCAGACAAGTTACCGCGCGCGCGACCTACAGGTAGACGTCCAAACGGCCGGTGAAGAGGCTCTGAGTCTGCAGCCTTTGTTGCTGGATGGCGTCGAAGTTCCCGCGGGAGTCCTCGGCCCGCTGCCGCAGCCGCGCCTCCAGGTCCAGCTGCTGCTGGATGCGCTGCTGGTCGTCGAGGCGCTGCTGCTGCTGCTGGTCGTCGTGCTGCCGCTGGACCTGGGCCTGCCGGTCGGTCCGCTGCTGGTCGATGCGCTGCAGGTCGTCGGTGCGCTGCTGATCCACTCGCTGGTCGGCCAGGCGCTGCTGCTGTTCGAGGCGCTGCTGTTCGAGGTCCTGCTGCATGTCCCGCGAGGTGGGGGTCGCCGTGGCCGCGCTGGTGGTGGCGGCGTTGGTGACGGTGGTGGCCGGCGCTATCGGCGTGATCGACATCGCATACCCCGATTACTCTCCGTTTGATCTTGCCTACGTCAAGTTACCACGCCGCAAGGGTGAGTGGCTGTCGGCTGTCCGTGTTGTGGCGCGCGGCCGTCCCATGGGCCCGGCCTCACCGCCTAGGCTTGACGGTGGTCTGGCAGAGACGCCGGTCACGTTGTGGAATCGTTGCTGCCTGCTTCGGTTGACTCGTAATGTCACGGCGGCAGTCCGACGGAGAGGCTCACCCATGTCCAGCGGCACGGTCCTGCAGGAATCCGACAACCGGCACGCCCCGCCGGCGACGGTGGTCATCTTCGGCGCGTCGGGCGACCTGACCCGCCGCAAGCTGATCCCGGCGATCGAGAGCCTGGCCCGGCACAACCGGCTGACCGAGCGGTTCGCCGTCGTCGGCGTGGCCCGCACCCCGATGGACGACGAGCAGTTCATCCACGCCGTCCTGGGCGACCGCGGCCTGTCCGGCATGCCGCAGCTGGCCGGCGCCGTGCGCTACATCGCCGGCGGCTACGACGACCCCGAGACCTACAAGCGTCTCGCCACCGTCCTCGACGAGCTCGACCAGCAGCGCGGCACCTCCGGCAACCGGATCTTCTACCTCTCGACCCCCGCCGAGGCGTTCCCGCTGGTCATCAACGGCCTCGCCGGCGCCGGGCTGCACCAGGCCACCGAGGGCTCCTTCTCCCGCCTGGTGATCGAGAAGCCGTACGGCCACGACGAGCGCAGCGCCAAGCAGCTGGACCAGACCGTGCACGCCGCCTTCGACGAGTCGCAGGTCTTCCGCATCGACCACTACCTGGGCAAGGACACCGTCCAGAACGTCCTGGCCCTGCGCTTCGCCAACGCGATCTTCCAGCCCATCTGGAACCGCACCTGGGTCGACCACGTCCAGATCACCGTCGCCGAGACGCTCGGCGTCGGCACCCGCGGCAGCTTCTACGAGCACGCCGGCGCGATGCGTGACATCGTGCAGAACCACGTGCTGCAGGTCCTCGCCCTGGCCCTGATGGAGCCCCCGGCGTCGTTCTCGGCCGAGGCCGTGCGCAACGAGAAGGTCAAGCTCCTGCAGGCCATCCGCCTCCCGCGCGGCCGCGACATCGACGACATCGCCGTGCGCGGCCAGTACACCCGCGGCGGCACCCGCGAGGAGCTGATGCCCGGCTACCGCGAGGAGCCCGGCGTCGACCCGCTGTCGCGCACCGAGACGTACGCCGCGCTGCGCCTGGACGTCGACAACTGGCGCTGGGCCGGCGTGCCGTTCTACGTGCGCACCGGCAAGCGCCTGCCGAGCCGCGTGACCGAGGTCGCCCTGCAGTTCCAGCGCCCGCCGCACCTGCCGATCCCGGACTCCCAGCTGACCGAGCTCCAGCCCGACGCCCTGATCCTGCGCATCCAGCCGGACGAGGGCATCGCCCTGCGCTTCGGGGCCAAGGTCCCCGGCCACTCCTTCCGGGTCCGCTCGGCGAGCATGGACTTCTCCTACGACAAGACCTTCCGCGAGGAGTCCCCGGAGGCCTACGAGCGCCTCCTGCTCGACGCCCTGATCGGCGACACCACGCTGTTCATCCGCTCCGACGAGGTCGAGCAGTGCTGGCGCATCGTCGACCCGATCATCGAGCGCTGGGCCGAGGACACCAGCCCCATCCCCACCTACGAGGCCGCCTCGTGGGGCCCGACCGACGCCAACCGCCTCATCGAGCGCAGCGGCCGGTCCTGGCGCAACACGGTAGCCTGACCGCTCCCGTCCTTCAGTTCCTTCAGCTCTTTCAGCTCAGCAGGGCCCGGGCCTCGCGATTCGGCGGGCCCGGGCCTTGCGGGTTCAGCACGGCCCAGCGGGTCGGGGTGGCGCCGTACGGTCGAGGTCACCGGCCGGCCAGGCGGGGCAGGACCTCGGCGGCGGCGCGGCGCTCCACGGCCAGGTTGGCCGCGTCGCTGGACTTCGGGCTGGCGTAGACGTCCACGTTGCGGCCGTCCTCCCAGATGAACAGGTGCCCGCTGAGCGAGTAGGCGGCGGCGCCCACCCCGGCCACCGGCGTGGCCTGCCGGTCGCGGATGTCGAAGTTCTCGCGGGTCTCCAGGCTCACGGTGATGGTGAGCTGGCCCCGGGACAGCTGCCACTGGCAGTAGCGCGAGGTCGGCGAGCTGCCGCCGTCGTCGGTCATCAGCGTCACCTGCTCGCCGGTCAGTCCGGTCACCTCCGCCTTGGTCAGCAGCCGGCAGATGTCCGGCAGCGCGGCCGGCGCGTGGGAAGGCGACGCGGCGGCGGACGCGTGCGACGGCGACGGCGCGGTGGTGGGCGCCGGCGCGGAGACGGTCGCGGAGGCGGCAGGCGCCGGTTGCGAGGAGGCGACGGCTGCGGCGGTCGGGCCGGCGGCGTGCTTGGCGCAGCCGGTCAGGGCGAGCGCGGCCAGGGCGGCGGCGAGGCTGGGGGCGAGGCGGTTCGACGGCATGCAGCGACGGTGCGGCAACGCCGGGCCCGGCGGCGCGGGAACCGGCCGACATGGCACGGTTCCGGTAGCTCGCGCGACTACAGGGCGACGAACTGCAGGCCCCGGGCCAGCAGCGCCGGGATGACGGTGCTCAGGGCGGCGCAGGTCTGCGAGCGGTCGCCGCCGCCGTCGTGGCACAGCAGGATGTCGCCCGGGCGGGCGGCCATCAGCCGCTGCGCGATCGCGCCGGTGCCCGGCTTGGTCCAGTCGCGCGGGTCGGCGTCCCAGTTCACCGGGGTCATCCGGGCCTGCGCGGCGGCGGCGAAGACCGCGGGCGATACGGCGCCGCCGGGCGAGCGGAAGACCGTGGGCACCTGGCCCGTGGTGTCGTAGATCTTCTCCTGGGCCCGGTCGATCTCCTGCTGGACCTTCTCCGGCGACAGGCCGGCGATCCCGGCCGGATGGCTCCACGTGTGGTTGGCGATCTGGTGACCGGCGGAAACCACGTTGCGGGCCAGCGGCTCGTGGCCGAGGACCTGGTTGCCGATCAGGCAGAACATGGCCGGCACGTGGTAGCGCTCCAGCAGGTTGAGCACCTTCGGCGTCCACATCGGATGCGGGCCGTCGTCGATCGTCAGCGCCACGGCGTTGGGCGGGAAGTCCGGGCCGGGCACGACCTTGCGGTACTCCGCGAGCGTGAACACCGGCTGCGTGAGGGGCGCCATCGGCGGGGCCGTGGGCGGCGGAGGAGGGGGCGTCGCAGACGGCGACGGCGCGGGCCGCGGCTCCGCCCTCAGCAGCGCCGGCGTGGCGCGGACCACGGAGTCGCCCGCGACCAGCGAGGCGCCTCCGACCACCAGCCCGGCGCTGAGCAGCCGTCGGCGCGAGAGGGCGCGGGTCATGTGGGGGCACCTCCTAGTTCCAGCGGACGGCGTTGTCCTCGCTGAGGGTACCGGGACGATCGAGGACCACGCAGAAGACCAGGCCGGCGGGGTCGCGCATGACCTGCCAGTGCTCGGCCCGCTCCACCCGCGTGGCGCCGAGCGCCTCCAGGCGGGCCACCTCGGCGTCCAGGTCGTCGGTGTGGAAGTCGAGGTGGACGCGGGACGGCCCGTCGCCGAGTCGCTGGGCCAGCAGCAGCATGTCGTGGTGGGGCAGCTTGGCCCCGTGGAACGCGGGATGCTGCGGCACGATCTCGAGCTGGGCGCCGGCCGCCCCCGACCAGAACGCCACCGTGGCCTCGTGGTCCGGGCGCGGTGCGTCGATCACGATCGCGTAGAGCCTGCTGAAGTGCGTCACGGCAGCAGTTTTACCAGCAGGTGCCTGTTCGTGCCCCGTTGGTTGTGCCCGGCCCGGTGATCTCGGACGATGCTGGCATGAGCACCGACGACCTATCGGCGGCGGCGCCCGCCCACACCCCCGACTTCGACGGCGCCGACTTCGGCCGCATCGACGACCACCTCGGCGACGAGCTGACCGACGACACCTGGGATTTCGATGACGCAGGCGCCGCGGAGCTCGGCCTGGCCCGCGACATCTCGCTCTAACCCGTTTGAGCCCGAACGACCCCGACATTAGAACACATGTTCGAGTATCATTAGGACGTCTTCGATCGTTGCCTGAGGTGGGGGTGGTGACGATGCACCTGACCGATCCGCTCGGCTATGCGGTTCGCCTCGACTGGCCCTCGGCGGACCACGCCGCCAGTCACGAGTTCACGCAGTTCACGACGAGCCTGGACCGGGCGCTGCGCCGGGCCGCCAGCACCCGGCGGTTCTGGTCCAGGGGGCCGCTGCGCCCCCTCGCGGTCACGGTCGTGCTGATCGGCCGCGGCGCCTACCGGGCCCACGCCCGGGACTGCACGTCCCGCCGCTGCCCGACGACCGCGCCCCTGCTGGGCCTGGGGGCGGACGCCGGGACGTCGCTGCTGCGCTAGGGCTGGGCCGCGCGCGGGCTGGCGATCAGGGTCGCGGTGGACGCCCCCGACGAGGCCGGCCGCCGCGCGATCGCCGTGCACGCCCGCCCGGATGGCGCCGAGGAGAAGCCGCCCGCCCGGCGCCGTGTCCTGCCGCGCATGGCGTCCTGTGGCGAGCTCCAGGGCGACGCCGACGCGCGGGGCGTTGCCGGGCAGGCAGGCGTAGCAATCCGCAGCAGCGCAAAGGGGTGAATGTGATGCATTTCCCCCTTGGTCCGGGCGGCCGCGGCGCGCAGGCTGAAGACATGCCCCCGCCGGAGCTGGAACACCTCGACGTCGTCATCGTGGGCGCCGGGCTGTCCGGTATCGGCGCCGCCTACTACCTGCAGCGCGAGCACCCGCGGCGCAGCTACGCGATCCTCGAGGCCCGGGCGGCCAGCGGCGGGACGTGGGACCTGTTCCGGTATCCGGGCGTGCGCTCCGACTCCGACCTGCACACGTTCGGGTACGAGTTCCGGCCCTGGCGCGACGAGCGCTCCATCGCCGACGGGCCGGCGATTTTGACGTACCTGCGCGAAACCGCGGCCGAGCACGGCATCGACCGGGCCGTGCGCTACCACCACCGGGTCGTGGCGGTGCACTGGTCGACGCCGCAGGCCCGCTGGCGGGTCGAGATCGAGCGGGCCGACACCGGCGAGCGCACCGCCCTGACCTGCGCGTGGCTCTTCTGCGCAGGCGGGTACTACCGCTACGACGAGGGCTACACCCCGGCCTTCGAGGGCGTGGAGGGATTCCGCGGTACCGTCGTGCACCCTCAGGCCTGGCCGGAGGAGCTCGACTACGCGGGCAAGCGGGTGGTCATCATCGGCAGCGGGGCCACCGCGGTCACCATCCTGCCCGCGATGGCCGGCACCGCCGCGCACGTCACCATGCTGCAGCGCACCCCGACGTACATCCTGCCGGCCCCGTCCCGCGACGCCCTCGCCGCGCGGCTGCGGCGGCTGCTGGGCCCCGAGCGGGCGCACCGCGCGGTGCGGCGGTTCAACATCGCCCGGCAGCGGGCCATCTGGCGCTTCTGCCAGCAGCACCCGCACACCGCGCGCCGGCTGATCCGCTGGGTCAACGCCAAGCAGCTGCCCGAGGGGTATCCGGTCGACGAGCACTTCAACCCGCCGTACCACCCCTGGGACCAGCGGCTGTGCCTGGTGCCCGACGGCGACCTGTTCCGGGCCCTGCGCAAGGGCACCGCGTCCGTGGTCACCGGGCGCATTGCGGGCTTCACGGAGACCGGGGTGCGCCTGGAGTCGGGCGAGGAACTGCCCGCCGACGTCGTGGTGACCGCCACCGGCCTCAACGTGCAGGCCTTCGGCGGGGTGGCGATCAGCGTCGACGGCACGCCGGTGCACCTGCCCGGCACGCTTGCCTACAAGGGCGTGATGCTGTCCGGGGTGCCCAACCTGGCGTACGCGATGGGCTACACGAATTCGTCGTGGACGCTCAAGATCGGGCTGCTGTGCGAGTACTTCTGCCGCGTGCTCGCGCACATGGACGCGCACGGCTACGACGTGTGCCGGCCCGAGCCCGCCGACCCGGGCATGGCGACCCGGCCGTTGCTCGACTTCGGCGCCGGCTACATCCAGCGGGCGCTGGACCTGCTGCCGCGGCAGGGCGACCGGGCCCCGTGGCTGACGTCGATGAGCTACCACTCGGACGTGAAGCTGCTGCGCCACGGCCGCATCGCCGACCCGGAGCTGCACTTCGCGGCCCGGGCGTGATCGACCGCCGGGCTCAGCGGCCCGTCGAAGGCGTGGCCGGCACCTGCGCCGGCCACTGCGGCGCCGTGTCGGCGGGCGGGAGCGGGCGCACCTCGTCCGCGGTCAGCGGGATCGGGCCCCGCAGCTGCCGGGCGAGCGCGGCGAACCAGCCGAGGTGCGACTCGTCGCCGTCGGCCACGAACGCGGCCCGCAGCTCGTGCCAGCGCAGGCCCGGGTGGCGGTGGTGGACGTTGTGCAGGTTGAACGCCAGCACGAAGAGCTCCAGTGGCCGGGGCAGGCGCAGGTTCATGGCCTCGAGGGGCCGCTCCAGGCGGGTGCGGTAGTGGTACGCGTTGTCGGCCAGTGACACGATCACGGCCCGGGCGCCGACCGCGCTCCACAGCATCCAGGCGTGCCGGCTGTAGAGGACGGTGGATCCGGTGTACGTCACGACGACCGCCAGCGCCTCCAGCCGGAACCTGCGGAGGTTGTCGCGGCGGGCGACCCGCTCGAAGAGCAGCCCGGTGACCGAGTCCAGCGAGTCCGTCCTGCGCACCAGCATCCGCCAGCCCGGGCGGGGCAGCAGGACCAGCACCACGGAGGCGAGCTCGGCGAGGTACAGGCCACCGAGCAGCCGCGGGTAGTACGTGCGGGCGGCGGCCAGCCAGGACGAGCGCTGCGGGTCGTACACCTCGGTGCGCTCCCGCTGGGTGCGGCTGTACCGGTGGTGCAGCAGGTGCCCGGCCTTGAGCAGGGTGAACGGCCCGCCGTAGCCGACCGCGAGCGTCCGCCCGAGCCGGTCGTTCCAGCCGCGGTGACGCAGCAGGGTGCCGTGGATCCCCTCGTGGATGAGCGACCACAGCGGCATCGTGGTGAGCGCGATCGGGACCAGCAGCCAGCCCCACCGCGCATCGTGCGGCAGCAGCAGGAGGGGCAGCGCGACGAGTTGCACCAGCAGGACGGCGATCGCGGTGGCCACCAGCGTGATCGCCAGGGCGGACTGACGGCGGACCATGGTTCGCACGCTAATCCGGCGAAGGAAACCACTGAGTGACTTCTTCACGAAAGCTTTGCTTCACCCGCGGCCTGCAAGGATTGCGGCATGCTCCTGGAGATCATCGTGCTGGACGCCATCGACGCCCGTAACGCCGCTGACGGCGGCGCGAACCGGGTCGAACTGGTCAGCGACATGGCCTCCGGCGGCCTGAGCCCGGCCCCGGCGACGGTGTCCGCGGTGCGCGCCGCCGTCGCGATCCCGGTGCGTGTGATGCTGCGCACCACCCCGGGCTTCGCCGCCGACCTCCCGGCGCTGCGCCGCACGGCCCGCGAACTGCGCGCGGCCGGCGCCACCGAGCTCGTGCTGGGCTTCCTGGACCCGCGCGGCGCCGTCGACACCGCGGCGCTGGACGAGCTGGCCCCCGGCGACGCCCCGTGGACCTTCCACCGGGCCATCGACCACGCCGCCTCCCGCGCGGACGCCTGGCGGGCCCTCGCCGGCCGCCCGGGCCTGGACGCGGTGCTGACCGGGGGCTCCCCGGCCGGCGTCGGCGGCGGCGGCCTGGCCGTGCTGACCGGCGAGGCGGCGGCGCACGGGGCGCTGCTGCTGGCCGGCGGCGGCCTGCGCGACGCCCACCTGCCCGCCCTGGCGGGGGCGGGGGTGCGGGCGTTTCACTCCGGCAGCGCGGTCCGCCCGGACGGCGACTGGTCCGCCCCGGTCTCCCCGGCGCTGGTCCGCCGTCTCCGCGACCGCATCGACGGCCGCCGCTGACCCGCTCGCGGCCGCCGGTCTCCCCGGCGCTGGTCCGCCGCCTTCGGGACCGTGTCGGCGGCTGCTGGTCTCCCCGGCGCTGGTTCGCCGCCTTCGAGACCGTGTCGGCGGCCGCCGCTGACGCGGCCGGGGGCCGGGCCCGTGCGAGCCCGGCCCCCGGTGCGGCGTCAGGAGGGAAGGGACCAGTTCTGGTTGGCGCCGCCGCCGCACGTCCAGATCTGCAGCCGCGTGCCGTTGGCGGAGCTGGGCCCGGTCGCGTCCAGGCACTTGCCGGAGCCGGCGTTGACGTACGTCTGCCCGCTGCGCGTCCACTGCTGCGCGTTGGAGCCGTTGCAGTCGTACAGCTGGACCTTGGTGCCGTTGGCGGTGCCGGCCGAGGTCACGTCCAGGCACTTGCCCAGCGCCCGCAGCGTGTTGTCCGAGGCGCGGGTCCAGCGCTGGGCGGTGGTGCCGTTGCAGTCGTAGAGCTGTACCGCCGTACCGTTGGCGGAACTCGCGTTGGCGACGTCCACGCACTTGTTGCCGTAGCCGACGATCTGGCCCGTGCTGCCCGTCGGGCCGGTGGTCGGGGTGGTCGGGCCGCCCGTCGGGTTGCTGCCGACCCAGGCGCTGGCGGCCGCGGCGCCGGTGTTGTCGATGGCGGTGTTCGACTCGACCGGGCTGGGGACGCTGCTCGGGAAGACGATGAAGGTGACCGGGCCGGCCGTGCCGCCGCTGGCCGGGTTCGGGTCGATGCCCAGCGCCGTGGCCAGCGCGTAGGAGCCCTCGCCGATGATGTTGTTCGGGCCCTCGTCGGCGAAGACGGCGTACGCCACCTGGTTGTTGTAGACGACGGCCGCGACGGCGCCGGGGCGGATGCCGTTCGCTCCGTAGTCGAAGCGGGAGCTCGGCAGCGGGATGACGTAGTAGCGGGTCACGTCCGAGGTGAAGTACGAGCCGGTGGACGTCGAGAACGAGGTCTGCGGCTGGTACCAGGGATCGGTCGAGGCGTTGCAGCGCGAGGTGCTGATGCCGTCGCAGTCGATGTCCATGTCGGCGGTCCAGAAGTACGCCGAGCCGCTCTTGCAGATCGCGACGGTGTCCGGGGCGCCGTCGTCGGTGGCGTACTTGCCGTTGGACACCTGGCTGCAGGTCTGGGTCTTGGCCAGCAGCTGGCTCGCGGTCGGCCCAGCGGCCAGCGCCGCGTTGCCGGAGGTGGTGAGGGCGAATGCGGCGGTGGCGGTCAGTGACAGCGCCACGGCCACGACCGCGATGAGCGGGATGCGGTACCTGGTCACGGGCAGGCTCCTAGGAAGACTCGGGGGACGGTCTCCCGACGGCGAGCGGACGGAACCGCCGAAGGTTGAAAGACAGGTAACCTGACTGACAGATATCTGTCAATACTCCTGTTCGCCGGGCAGCAGCGCCCGCGCCTCGTCGACCTTGCCCGCCCGCACCAGGCCGGTGATCGTCGTGCGGAACTCGGCGGGTAGTTCCGTCATGCTGAGCATTGTGGACAACCCCCGCCCCTTCGCGCTCGAGGATTTGCCCCGGGCGGCGGCCGACGTGGCCGCGAAACTGACCGAGGCCGGCTTCACCGAGGCGCCGCACCTGCGCCAGGCGCTCGCCCTGGCCGAGGAGGCCGGCGAGTTCGTCGGCGCGGTCCGCCGTTACTACGGCCTGGCCCGCCGCACCGGCACCTTCGAGGACATGGAGGCGGAACTGGCCGACGTGGTCATCACCGCCTTCGTCACCGCCCACACCATGGGCATCGACGTGGAGCGGGCCGTCGCCGCCAAGCTCGGCGTGCTGTACACCCGCGGGTGGCGCGAGTCATGACCTGGTTCGAAGCGGTCGGGTGGGCCGGATCCGCGCTGCTGGTGTGGTCGCTGCTGCAGCGGCGCCTGCTGCGCCTGCGGGCGTTCAACCTGGTCGGCTCGCTGATCCTGGTCGTCTACAACGCCGGCGTCCAGGTCTGGCCGATGGTCGGCCTCAACCTCACCCTGGCCGGCATCAATGTCTGGCAGCTGTACTCGCTGGTGCGCACGCGCCACGACGAGCGCACGTACCAGGTCGTCGAGGTCGCGACCGACGACAACTTCCTGGCCCACGTGGTGCGGGTGCACTGGGCCGACATCGCCAAGTTCAACCCGGCGTTCCGGTTCGACGAGGAGCATCGCCTCGCCTTCCTGACGCTCAACGGCGACGAGGTGGTGGGCGTGCTCATGCTGCGCCCCGACCCGCAGGACCCGTCGGTGGCGCAGGTCGAGCTGGACTACGTCACGCAGCGGTACCGCGACCTCAGCCCCGGCGAGTTCGTCTTCCGCCGCAGCGGCCAGCTCACCGCCCACGGCTTCCGGCGGGTGCTCACGCCGCCGGGGATGGTCGCGCCGTACTACGCCCGCCTGGGCTTCCAGAAGACCCGCGACCAGTACTGCCTGGATCTCCCTTCCGCTTGAGCGCTGTCGTCCCTCGTAATTAGCTCTGCTAACGAGGTATATTGGCCGTGTGGATCACGAAGCCTTGGCGGAGTCCCTGTCCGCGCAGCTCAACGGCGTGCGCCGGGTGCTGCGCCGGCGGGTCCGGGCCGGCCTCGACGTCGAGGAGCTGACCGGCAGTCAGGTGGAGGTGCTGCGCCTGGTCGAGTCGGCCCCCGGCATCGGGGTGGGCGCCGCCGCCCAGCAGCTGCGGCTGGCCGGCAACTCGGTGAGCACGCTGGTCAACCAGCTGACCGAGGCCGGCCTGCTGCGCCGCGAACGCGACCCGGCCGACCGCCGCTCGGCCCAGCTGTTCCTGACCCCGGCCGCGGTGACCCGCCTGACCGCCTGGCGGGCCGCGCGGATGGCCCTGCTGTCCGCGGCGCTGGGCGCGCTGGAGCCGGGGGAGCGGGCCGCCCTGGACGCCGCCATGCCGGCCCTGGCCCACCTGACCGACGTGCTGAACTCCGCGGTGGCTGGTGCTTCAGATCCTAGTTTCCTAGGAAGCGCTACGGAACGTGACGGGGGAAGGGGCGTATGACCTCGGCGGCGGTGGAGATTGCCGGGCTGCGGCACCGGTTCAAGGAGACGCTGGCGGTGGACGACCTGTCGCTGAGCGTGCGCCCGGCCGAGATCTTCGGGCTGCTCGGGCCGAACGGCGCCGGGAAGACGACCACGATCCGCGTGCTCACGACGCTGCTGCCGCCGCAGGCCGGGAAGGTCGCGGTCTTCGGCCTCGACGTGCGGCGCAACCGGATGGCGGTGCGGCGGCTCATCGGGTACGTGCCGCAGGCCCTCTCCGCCGACGCCGCGCTCAGCGGCCGCGAGAACGTCGCCCTGTTCGCCCGGCTCTTCGACGTGCCGCGGGCCGAGCGCCGGGCCCGGGCCGACGCCGCGATCGAGGCCATGGGGCTGCGCGAGGCGGCGGACCGGCCGGCGTCGACGTACTCCGGCGGCATGATCCGCCGGCTGGAGCTGGCCCAGGCCCTCGTCAGCGCCCCGCGCCTGCTGGTCCTCGACGAGCCGACGATCGGGCTGGACCCGGTGGCGCGGGCCGGGGTGTGGGAGCGCATCACCCAGGTGCGGGCCGAGACCGGGATGACGGTCCTGGTCACGACGCACTACATGGAAGAGGCCGAGGAGTTCTGCGACCGGGTGGCGCTGATGCACCGCGGCCGGATCCGCGCGCTCGGCACCCCGCCGGAGCTCATCGCCTCGGTGGCGGGGGAGAGCCTGGACGACGTCTTCCGGCAGTACACCGGCGATGATCTCGACTCGGGAGGGTTCAGCGATGTCCGCGCAGCTCGCCGCACCGCACGCCGGCTCGGCTGAGGGGCGGCCCGCCGGCCCGGTGCGGGTGCTGATGACCCGCGTCGTGGCGATGTGCCTCGTGGAACTGCAGAAGCTGCGCCGCGACCGGACCGAGGTGATCACCCGTGCCATCCAGCCGGCCCTGTGGCTGATCATTTTCGGCCAGACGTTCACGCATCTGCGGGCCATCCCGAAGGGTGGCATCCCGTATCTGGACTTCCTGGCGCCGGGCATCCTGGCCCAGTCGGCGCTGTTCGTGTCCATCTTCTACGGCATCCACATCATCTGGGAGCGGGACGCGGGTGTACTGGCGAAGCTCATGGTGACGCCGACCCCCCGCGCCGCGCTGGTGACCGGCAAGGCCTTCGCCGCCGGGATCCGCGCCCTGGTGCAGGCCGTGGTGGTGCTCGTGCTGGCCGCGGTGCTCGGCGTCTCGCTGAGCGCCAACCCGCTGCGGCTGCTCGGCACCGCGGTGGTGCTGGTGCTGGGTTCGGCGTTCTTCTGCTGCCTGTCGATCACCCTGGCCGGCCTGGTGCTCAAGCGCGACCGGATGATGGGAATCGGTCAGGCCATCATGATGCCGCTGTTCTTCGCGTCGAACGCGCTGTACCCGGTGGCGGTGATGCCGGGCTGGCTGCGCGTGCTGAACCACGTCAACCCGCTGAGCTACGAGGTCGACGCCCTGCGCGGCCTGTTGATCGGCACCCACGCCCACCTGCTGCTGGACTTCGGGGTGCTGGTCGGATCGGCGGCGGTCGCGGTGTTCGTGGCCTCGGCGATGCTCGGACGGCTCACGCGCTGAGGCAGTGGTGTTCTACGATACGTAGCCATGACCGACACCGGCGGCCTCGAGCGCATTGACACCAGCGTTGCCCACCCGGCCCGGCGGTACAACTACTGGCTGGGCGGCAAGGACAACTTCGCCGCCGACCGGGAGTCCGGTGACGCGATCGCCAAGGTGTATCCCGCGATCCGCACCACGGCCCTGGAGAACCGGGCCTTTCTGCGGCGGGCGGTGCAGTACCTGGCCGAGGAGGCGGGCATCCGCCAGTTCCTGGACATCGGCACCGGCATCCCGACCGCCGACAACACCCACGAGGTCGCCCAGTCGATCGCCCCGGACTCGCGCATCGTCTACGTCGACAACGACCCGATCGTGCTGACCCACGCCCGCGCGCTGCTGAGCAGCACCCCGCAGGGCGCCACCGCCTACATCGACGCCGACCTGCGCGACCCCGCCGCGATCCTGGCCCACGACAGCGTCCGCCAGACCCTGAACTTCGACGAGCCGATCGCCCTGATGCTGATCGCCATCGTCCACTTCCTCTTCGACGAGCACCACCCGCGCGAGACGGTCCGCCACCTGATCGACGCCCTGCCGCCGGGCAGCTACGTGGTGATGACCCACGGCACCTCGGACTTCGCCGACCCGGCCCTGCGCGCCCACGTCGAGGCCGAGATCCGCGCCGGCCGCCTGCGCCTCGACGCCGTGCCCCGCTCGAAGGACGAGATCGCCGCCTTCCTCGAGGGCCTGGACATCGTCGAGCCGGGCATCGCGCCGGTCGTGGAGTGGCGCAACCCCGTCCCGGAGTCCGACCGCCCGCCGCTGGCCGACGCCGCCTTGTACGCCGTCGTCGCCCGCGTCCCGTAACTCCCGCGGACCGGCGACGGCGACGGCGGCTCGGTCCCGTGCGCCCAGGCCCGCGCCGCGCGTCAGGCGGGGGCGGGCACGGGGCCGGTGGAGCCGCGGACCGTGAGGTGGACGGGGAGCATGACCTGCTGGCGGGTGGTGGGGGACGGGGCGGCGGTGCGGTCCAGCCGGGACAGCAGCATCGACACGGCGACGCGGCCGGCCTGTTCGATCGGGGCGGTCAGGGTGGTCAGCGGCGGGTGGCAGAAGTCGGCGCCGAAGATGTCGTCGCAGCCGACCACGCTGAGGTCCTCCGGGACGCGGACGTGGCGCTCGCGCAGGCGCTGCAGGATGCCGATGGCCAGCAGGTCGTTGAAGACGATGCAGGCGGTGGCGCGGGTGTTGAGCACGGCGTCGGCGGCGGCCGGGCCGGAGCCGCGGCCGGACGGGAACGGGCCGACGCGGGTGAAGGTCAGGCGGTGGCGGGCGGCGACGGCGCGCATGGCGTGCCAGCGGGCCTCGTTGGGCCAGGAGCGCTGGGGGCCGGAGACGTAGGCGATGTTGCGGTGGCCCAGGGACAGTAGGTGCTCGGCGGCCTGGCCGATGCCGGCCGGGGTGTCGATGATGGCGCTGGGCACGCCGGGGACGTTGCGGTTGATGGTGACGAGGGGGATCTCGCCGGCCAGGCGGGCCAGTTCGCGGTCGGGCAGGCGGGAGGCGGCGAGGATGGCGCCGTCGAGGGAGCGGCGCATCTTGTGCAGCATCTCGGCCTCGAGTTCGCCGGTGTCTTCGGTGTCGATGAGCAGCTGGGCGTAGCCGGCCGCCTTGAGCTGTTCCTGGGTGCCGCGGATGACGCCGAAGTAGAACGGGTTGGTCACGTCGGAGACGAGCACGGCGATGGCCCGGGTGCGGCCGGAGGACAGGGCGCGGGCGGGGGAGTTGGGGACGTAGCGCAGTTCGCGGGCGGCGGCCTCGATGCGCTCGCGGGTGGCGGCGTTGACCCGGCCCGGGTTGTTCAGGGCGCGGGAGACGGTGGAGGCGGCGACGCCGGTGGCCGTGGCGATGTCGTTGATGGTGACGGGGCGGGTCCCGTCTGTCCCGCGGGGCGGCATGGCGGAAAGCCAAGCAGATTTGGCAAAAGATGGCAAACGATTGCCATGACTTTTGCCACACTGATAGCGTCCGCTCGATCCGCTGGTCAAGCAGCATCGATGGGTTCCGCCGACACCCCCAGGTCATCCGGCGGCCCACCGCTCACTGAGGAGTGGACACCCCTATGAATCAATCGAAGATCATCGCGGTAGCGGCGGTGGTGGCGCTCGCGCTCGCCGGCTGTGGCAAGAGCAACGACAGCGGCGGCGGCAACCCGCTGGACGGCAAGGGTAAGACGCTCAACGTCCTGATGGGCGCCAACACGATCTACCCGCAGCAGCAGAAGCAGTGGTTCACCGACATCAGCAACGCGTTCAAGGCGCAGACCGGCGCCGAGGTGAAGTTCGAGACGTTCGCGTCGGCCAACGAGGAGCTCACCAAGATCCAGACGTCGGTCGTGTCGGGGCAGGGCCCGGACATCTACGCGCTGGGCACCACGTTCACCCCGACCGCCTACGCCACCGGGGCGTTCGTGGAACTGCAGGACGCGGACTGGCAGAAGGTCGGCGGCAAGGACAACTTCCTGCCGGCGACGTTCGGCATCTCCGGGCCCGACGCGCAGCACCAGGTCGGCATCCCGTTCGCCAGCCGCCCGTTCGTCATGGCGTACAACACCGACCTGCTCAAGGCGGCCGGCATCGACAAGCCCGCGACCACCTGGGACGGGCTGCGCGAGCAGGCCAAGAAGCTCACCGGCGGCTCCACCTACGGCATGGCGATCGCCTACGCCGACGGCTACGACCCGTGGAAGTTCATCTGGGCGATGAGCGTCCAGGCCGGCAACCCGCTCGTGGCCGGCAAGAAGGCGTCGCTGGACGACCCGGCGACGCTCAAGGCCTACCAGACGTACCTGGGCTGGCTGGCGCAGGACAAGGTCGTCGACCCGGCGTCGGTGGGCTGGAAGAACGCCCAGGCGATCGCCGAGTTCGGCGCGGGCAAGGCGGCGTTCCTGCCGATGGTGTCGGCGTCGAGCAAGGTCACCCTGGACAAGTCGCAGGTGGCGGGCAAGTACGCGTACGCCGTCATGCCGACGGTGCCCCCGGGGCAGACCGGCCTGCCGTCGGGCGGCGTGGGTGCGACCAGCATCCTGTCGGGCGACAACCTGGTGGTGGCCAAGTACAGCAAGAACAAGGACCTCGCCCTGGCCTTCGTCAAGCTGATCACGAGCGCCGAGCAGCAGAAGTCGTACTACAAGACGTTCGGCGACCTGCCCACGAACGCGGCCGCGGCCAAGGATCTGCAGGCCGACCCGGCGCTCGCGGCGATCGTCGACTCGGCCGGCAAGTCGGCCGGGACGCCGTTCAACGGCGGCTGGAGCAAGGTGCAGCTGGCCCTGCTCAACGTCGTCGTGCAGTCGATACCCGACCTCAAGGCCGGCAAGGTCGACGAAGGGCACCTGAAGTCGCTGGTGGCCGCCGCCCAGAAGGATGCGCAGAGCGCCGTCAACGAGGCGAAGTGACGACGCTGGCCCGCCGGGCCGTCAGCCGGCGTCAGCGTCCACTGTGGATGCTGGCGCCGGGTGGCGTCCTGCTGCTCGTCGTGATCGTCCTGCCGCTCGCGGTGGCGGTGCTGGTGTCGACGCTGGACCTCAACCAGTACACCTTGCGGCAGTGGACCGACGCGCCCGGCGTGGGCCTCGACAACTACGTGAAGGCGTGGCAGGAGACCGCGCTGCCGCACGCCATCCGGGTCACCGTCGGCTACTCGGTGATCGTCACGGTGGCCGCGGTGCCGCTGGGCCTGCTCGCGGCGCTGGCCACCCAGCAGCGCTTCGCCGGGCGGGGGCTGGTGCGCTCGGCGTTCCTGGTCCCGTACGTGCTGCCGGCCTTCGTCGTCGGCACCGTGTGGCGCACCATCCTGCTGCCGAGCGGGCCGGCCAACGCGCTGCTCGGCGAGCAGTACCTGTGGCTCAACGGGCCGCGCGCCTACTGGGTCCTGGTCCTCGCCCAGCTGTGGACGTCGTGGCCGCTGCTGTACCTCCTGGCGCTGTCCGGCCTGCAGGGCATCCACGACGACGTGCACGAGGCCGCCGCGCTCGACGGCGCCGAATGGTGGGCCAAGCTGCGCTACGTCATCCTGCCCCACCTGCGCGGGGTGCTCGGCCTGGGCATGGTCATCGAGTTCCTGCACGTGCTCAACAGCTTCACGCTGCCGTACGTGCTCTTCGGCGTCCCCGCCCCGCACGACGTCGAGGTGCTGCCCGTGCTCACCTACGTGGAGAGCTTCCAGAACTTCAAGTTCGGGCTCAGCGCCGCGATGGCCGTGCTGTCACTGGTGCTGGTGGCCGTCCCGCTGTCGGTGTACCTGCGAGCGGTGAGGCTCAACCGCGATGAAGACTGACGTGCAGCGGCTGCTGCCCCGCCCGGTGCAGGCAGTGGTGATCGCCGTGCTGCTGGTGTTCGTGCTCACGCCGGTGCTGTACATGCTCTTCGCGAGCGTCAACGACGACCTGGCGGTGGCCGGCGGCGACTTCTTGCCCACCGCCTTCCACCCGGACAACTACCTGCGCATCTGGGACACCGTCGAGCTCGGCGACGGCCTGGCGAACTCGATCCTGGTGGCCGGGGCGGTCGCGGTCATCTCGGCGCTGGTCGCCGTCGCGACGGCGTACGTGCTGGTGCGGTACACCTTCCTGGGGCGTGGCCTGGTCCTGCGCGGGCTGCTGGCGCTGCAGAGCATCCCCGGCACCCTCATGCTGCTGCCGGTCTTCGTGCTCTTCGCCAACCTGGCCCGGGTCCTCGGCATCGACGTCATCGGCACCCGCTGGGCGCTGTTCGTCACCTACCTGACCTTCGCGCTGCCGTTCTCCACCTGGGTGATGGTCACCTACCTGCGCGGCCTGCCGAGGGAGCTGGACGAGGCGGCCCGGCTCGACGGGGCCTCGTCGTGGCGGATCCTGCGCTCGATCGTGATCCCGCTCAGCTGGCCCGGCCTCGTCGTCGCCGCCATCTTCGCGTTCCTGCTCGGCTGGAACGACGTGCTGTTCGCCTCGGTCATCACCAACGCGGACACCCGCACCGCCGCCGTGGCGTTGCAGGTGTTCGGGGCGACCCAGGAGGGCGGCGCCATCCCGCTGTACGGGCAGCTGATGGCCTCCGCGCTCGTCTGCGCGCTGCCCGTGGTGGTCTTGTACCTGGTGTTCCAGCGGTTCCTGGTCGGAGGCCTGACGGCCGGAGGGGTGAAGTGAACGTGCTGAATGTAGCCATCGTCGGCAGCGGCATCATCGGCGCCAACCACGCCGAGGCGATCGTGCGCCATCCGCGGCTGCGGGTGGCGGCCCTCGTCGATTCCCGGCTCACGGCGGCGGAGGCGCTCGCCGCCAAGCTCGGCGGTGAGCCAACCTGTCACCTCACGCTCGTGGAGGCGTTCGCGGCGCAGCCCATCGACCTCGTCGCCATCTGCACCCCGAGCGGCCTGCACGTCGAGGCGGCCGAGCAGACGCTCAAGGCCGGCGCGCACCTGCTCGTGGAGAAGCCCCTCGACACCGACCTGGCCAAGGCCCGCGCCTTCGCCAAGGTGGCCGCCGAGGCCGAGACCCGCGGCCTGGTCTGCGCCGTGGTCAGCCAGCACCGCTTCGACCCGGCCATGGCGGCCGTGCACCGGGCCGTGCGTGAGGGCCGCCTGGGCCGGATCACCTCCGCCGTGGTCTCCATGCCGTGGTGGCGCGACCAGGCGTACTACGACTCCGCCGACTGGCGCGGCACCTGGGCCTTCGACGGCGGCGGGGCCGTGGCCAACCAGGGCATCCACCTGGTCGACCAGATGCTCGCCCTGCTCGGCCGGCCCGACGAGGTCTACGCCCGCACCGCCCTGGTCTGCCACGAGGGCATCGAGGTCGAGGACCTGGCGGTGGCCACCATCCGGTTCACCAGCGGCGCGCTCGCCGTGCTGCACGCCACCACCGGGGCCCACCCCGGCCTGCCCGTCCGGCTCGCCCTGCACGGCACCGCCGGGTCGGCCGTGCTGCACGACGATCAGCTGGAGTACTGCTCGCCGGCTCTGGATGACGCGGTACCCCAGGAGGAGCGCTACGGCGCCCCGAAGCCCGCCGACGGGTTCGTCACCGGCCACCTGCGCCAGTACGACGACCTCGTCGAGGCCATCGACACCGGCCGCCCCCCGGGCGTCCGCGTCGAGGACGGCCTGCTCGCCCTGGCCTTCGTCCGCTCCGTCTACGTCTCCGCGACGCTGCACCGCCCCGTCGACTTCGGCCAGGTCCTCGACGGCGCCTACGACAACGTCACCGTCACCACCCAGGAGTAGCACGTGAGGTTCTCCGTCTTCACCGCCTCGACCCCCGACTGGACCCCCGAGGAGGCCGCCGCCAACCTGGCCGAGCAGGGCTGGGACGGCATCGAGTGGCGCATCACCGACCAGGACGCCGCCGGCACCCCCGGCTTCTGGGCCGGCAACCGCGCCACCTGGCCGCTGACCGGCCTGGAGGCCAGCCTGCCCGACATCGACCGCGTCACCCGCGGCGCCGGCCTGGCCTACTCCGGCCTCGGCGGCTACGCCCGCAGCTACGAGCGCGACGACGTCGCCCGCCTGCTGCGCGCCACCGCCACCCTCGGCGCCGGGCGGGTCCGCGTCACCATGCCCATGCTCAGGACCGGCGACTACCGCGACCTGTTCGCCGGCGCCCGCAAGGACCTCGAGTGGGCCACCACCGAGGCGGGACGCCTCGGCGTCAGCGTCCTCGTCGAGCTGCACCACGAGACCATCGCCTCGTCCGCGTCGGCCGCCCTGCGCCTGATCGACGGCCTCGACCCGGCCACCATCGGCGTCATCCACGACCTCGGCAACCTCATCCACGAGGGCCACGAGGACCACCGCGCCGCCTTCCAGATGCTCGGGGCGTACCTGCAGCACGTCCACGTCAAGAACGTCGCCTGGCACCCCGCCGCCACCGCCCCGGACGGCACCGTGACGTGGAAGGCCGGCTGGGCCACCCTGCGCGAGGGCCAGGCCGACGTCGGCGCCTACCTGCGCGCGCTGCGCGAGCACGGCTACGACGGCTGGCTGACCCTGGAGGACTTCTCCACCGCCGTCCCCCTGGCCGAACGGACCCGCGACAACCTCGCCTACGTCAAGGCCCAGCTGGCGACCTGACAGCGACGAAGCGTGCACCGGCCCGATACGGTCGGTGCCATGCCGGATCTGGTCCTCGAAACGGTCGGCGCGACCAGCTCCACCCGGTGGAGCTGGCGCAGCGCGACGCCGGTCATGCGCGCCTGCGCTTGATGTGGTCGGTGACCAGCGCGATCGCGCAGCTGAGCGTCACCAGGCCGAAGCCGGCGGCGAGCCACTGCGAGCCGCCGGAGAACGAGGTGACGGCGTTGGCGGCGGCACTGAGGAGCAGTGCGCACCAGACCGCGGTGCGGGTTGCGGCATGCATGCCTGCGACGCTACGAACCGCGGTGCGCGGCGACGATCCCGTGCGCTGCCCGGCCCGGATACAGCACGCTGTACCTTGCAACGGTGCGAAGGGTCTCGGGCATCCGTGCCGCCGTCGACGCGCTGGAGCGGCTCGGCGGCGGGCTCGCGACCGGCATCGCCGCGCTGGCCATGCTCGCCGTCGTGGCCGTCTCCGGGCTGCTCTGCGCCGTCGGGGTCGGCCTGTGGCTGCTGCCGCGGGCGCTGCGCGGCGTCCGGGCGGTGGCCGACCGGGAGCGGGCCCGGCTCAGCCGCTCCGGGCGCGAGGTGCACAGCCCCTATCCCACCGCCCAGAACGGCCGTGACCTGGCCTGGCTGGCCACGCACGCGACGCTGGGCAACGTCGTGGGCCTCTTCGGGGTCCTCACCCCGCTGCTCGCCGCGCGGGACCTGCTGTTCCCGCTGTACTGGAGGGCGCTGCCGGAGGGCGAGGCCGCCGCGTCGCTCGGCGTGCTCGTCGTGCGAACCTGGCCGGGCGCGGTCTCGGTGTCGCTGCTCGGCGTGGCCTGGCTCGCCGTCGCCGTCTTCGGCAGCCGCAGCCTCGCCGACCTGCAGGCGTGGCCCGGCCGGCGGCTGCTGCCGGCCCGCGCCGGCGTCGACCTGTCGCTGCGGGTCACCGAGCTCACCGCCACCCGCGCCGCCGCCCTGGAGGCGCACGCGGCGGAGCTGCGCCGCATCGAGCGCTCGCTGCACGACGGCGCGCAGAACCGGCTCGTCGGCGTGACGGTGCTGCTCGGCGCCGCCCGGCGTGCCCTGGCCCGCGACCCGGCCGTCGCCGACGAATTCCTCGAACTGGCGCAGCAGGCCGCGGAGGACGCCCTCGCCGAGCTGCGCGGCGTGGCCCGCGGCATTCTCCCGCCCGTCCTCACCGACCGTGGCCTCGGCGGCGCCCTCGCGGGCCTGGCCGCCGGCTGCCGCGTGCCCTGCCGCGTCGACGTGCGCGTGGCGCGGCGGTGCCCGGCGTCGGTCGAGGCCACCGCGTACTTCGTGGTCGCCGAGGCGCTCACCAACATCTCCAGGCACAGCGGCGCCACGGCGGCCGTCGTCTCCGTGCTGCGGGCCGGGGATGTGCTGTCGGTCACCGTCCGCGACGACGGGCGCGGCGGCGCCGAACAGGCCCGCGCCGGCCGTGGTTCCGGGTCCGGCCTGGACGGCATCCGCCGCCGGGTGGCCGCGCACGACGGCACGTTCGCGCTGTCCAGCCCGCCCGGCGGGCCGACCGAGCTGGAGGTGGTGCTGCCGTGCGGATCGTGATCGCCGAGGACGACGCGCTGCTGCGCGAGGGGCTGTCGCTGCTGCTGCGCGCCGAGGGCCTCGACGTGGTCGCCGCGACCGGCACGCCCGGCGACTTCCTTGCCGCCGTCGACGCGCACCGGCCGGACGTGGCGGTGGTGGACGTACGGATGCCGCCCACCCACACCGATGAGGGCGTGGTCGCCGCGGTGGAGGCCCGGCGCCGCCAGGCCGGACTGGCCGTCCTGGTGTTGTCGGCGTACGTCGAGCAGGCCTTCGCCACCGACCTGCTCGCCGACGGTGTGGCCGGCCTCGGCTACCTGCTCAAGGAGAGGGTCGGCCGGGTCGGCGACTTCCTCGACGCCCTGCACCGCGTCGCCGCCGGCGGCACCGCCATCGACCCGGAGGTCGTCGGCCAGCTCTTCGCCCGCACCCGGGCCGGGGACCCGGTCGAGCGGCTCAGCCCGCGCGAGCGCGACGTGCTCGCCCTCATGGCCGAGGGCCTGGGCAACACCGCGATCGCCGAGCGCCTCTTCGTCACCGAGGGCGCGGTCCACAAGCACATCCGCAGCATCTTCGCCAAGCTGGATCTGCTCCCGACGGACCGGGTCGACCGGCGGGTGACGGCGGTGCTGCGCTACCTCGAAGGCGCCCGCTGACCGCTCGGCGCCGTCCTGCGCACCCGCACCCGGGCTGCCCCGCGCACCCGCACCCGGGCGCTGGCTCCGAGACGTCCGGTCAGGACATCAGACGGTCGTCGCGTCCCTACCGGCGTCGGGGCGGGACCCGAGCCCGGCGAAGGCGGCGCCGAGCAGCGCCGAACGCTCCGTGTCGCTGACCGGGCGGGCCGGCACCGGCAGCGCGAGGGCCGGCTCGATGAGGTCCCAGGCGCCGGTCATCGAGCCGCCGACGACGACCACCTCGGCGCCGAAGCGGCCCAGCCACTCGGTGAGCAGCCGGCCCAGGATGCCGAACGCGGTGTCGATCACCTCGTGGGCGTCGCGGTCGCCGCCGCGGGCCCGGGCGGCCAGCTCGCGCATGCCGTCGACCGTGGTGCCGGTGCGGGCCAGATAGCCGCGCACGAGGGCGCGGTCGGACACCAGATCCTCGATGGGCACGCCGTTCACGTCGCAGAAGTGGATCTCGCCGTCCAGCGGGACGTCGGGGCCGGTGGAGACGATCTCGCCGTCGGCCAGCCAGGACGAGCCGATGCCGGTGCCGAGCGTGATGGCCACCGCCCGGCGGGTGCCGGAGGCCGCGCCGTCGACCCACTCGCCGAGCAGGAACGCGTCGGCGTCGTTGACGAACGTGAACGCGGACGGCTCGGCCGGGATCGCCGCGGCGAGGGCCTCGCGCAGGTTCGCGCCGTGCAGCTGGTCGAACTTGCTGACGCCCTCGTGCAGCGAGACGCCGGCGACGTAGTCGAACGGGCCCGGGACGGCCACCGCCCAGCGGTCGCCGGGGCTGGGCACCAGCCGCTTCGCCGCCTCCGCGAGGGCGTCGACGATGGTGTGCGCGTCCTGGGCCGGGTCCAGCGGGTGGCGCTGGCGGTCGAGGATGCGGTGATCGGTGCCCGTGAACTCGACGGAGCCCGCGGTGACGTGGCTGCCACCGATCTCGAGCACCCGCACGGGGTGGGAAGCGGAAACGGTCGGCTGCACGCCGGTAACCGTATCGCACGCCTTCGCGGGCGGTCGTCGCACTTCCCGGGCGGGCGTCGCGGGGCCGGTAGCCGACCCGCGCAACGCCCGCCGGGTGACGTCAGCGGTGCTTGCCGAGGCTGAAGAGCACGATGATGAGGGCGATGACCACCACGGCGCCGATGATGGCCAGGGCGATCTTGCCGGCGCTGTACGGCCGCTCGCCGGCGACCTCGCCGGTGACGCCGTTGACCTGGATGTTGTAGGTCTTGCCGGCGTAGAGGTACGCGGCAATCCAGACCGGCAGCAGCATGAGCTTGAAGGTCACGTCGTTGTACTGCGTGTGCATCCGGTCGACGCGCTGCTCGTCGCCGCCGATGTCGTCGCGGCAGTCCCCCTCGATGACGGGCTGCATCTTCTGCTTGGCCGAGTCGAGGCCGGACTCGGGCTCCACGTCGTAGCGCAGCGTCTCGTGGCCGGCGAGGTACTCCGGCCGGTACGGCTGCGCGTCCGGCAGCGGCCACGGGTCCAGCGTCTCGAGGTGCTTCTGCGAGACCTTGGTGGTCCCGGTCACCAGCACGTCGTCGAACGTGCGGGCGACGGTGCCGGCGGCGTAGTACCACCGCGTCTTCTGCACCTCACGGGTCTTCGTCTCACCGTCCTCGGTGTACGTCTCGGTGACCCAGTAGTGCTCGCCGCGCTGACCCTCGTAGTCGGTCACCGTGTTGGAGTCGTACGTCCAGTGCGGCAGGTACATGCTCTTGGCCGTCTCCGCCTCGGACACCTTCTTCAGGCCCGACGGGGCGAACCACCGTGATTTGGCCCACGCGCCCAGCGCCTCGCGCAGCTTCTGCTTGTCGAGGACGAAGGGCACCACCGCCTCCGGCACGACGAGGTCCTGGGCGTTGACCTCGGCGACCACCGGGGCGCTGCAGAAGCGGCACCGGTCGGAGATCGCGTCGCTCTCCGTCTGCGCGCCGCAGTTGCGGCACACGAAGACGTACTTGGCCAGCGTCGCGACCGGCTTGCGGGGCAGGCTGATGAAGCTGAGGTAGTCGTGCTCGCGCACGCGGGCCCCGGTGGCCTCCAGGACGGTCGTGTGCCCGCAGTACGGGCACTTGAGCGCGTTGGCGCCGGGTGCGAACTCGACGTTGGCGCCGCACCCGGCGCAGGGGTACTGACTCTGCGACATGGTGCCAATCAGCCCATCGGAGGAAGCGGCGGGGGAACGGCGCCGAAGAGCGCGCCGAGCTCGGGGACGTGTGCGGCGGCGGTCCAGGCGGCCATGCCGTTCTTCCACACCAGCGTGTCGCGGCTGATCGCGCCCGCCTGCACCTGGCCGGCGAGGGCGTTGCGGTCGAACGGGCCGGCCTGCGCGCCGTTGATGGCGGCGAACCACTGCTCCGGCTGCGGGATCGGCGGGGGCGCGGCGGCCGGCGGCTGCTGCGGCGCGTACCCCGGCTGCTGGGCCGGGTAACCGGGCTGCTGCGGGTAACCGGGCTGCGGGTAGCCGCCCTGCTGGGGGTAGCCGCCCTGCTGCGGGTACTGGGGCTGCTGCGGCTGCTGTGCGGCGTTCATCGAGTTGGCGATCTGCTGCGCGGCCGCCATGCCCAGGCCCAGGCCGAAGCCCTCGCCCGCGCCGCCCTGGTTGTTGGCCGCCGCCTCCATGGCGTTGGCCGCCTGGAACTTCGAGTACTGGTCCAGGTTGCCCAGCACGCCCATCGAGGTGCGCTTGTCCAGCGCCTCCTCGACCTCCGGCGGCAGGGAGATGTTCTCGATGATGAACTTGGGGATCTGGATGCCGTACTGCACCAGCTCCTGCGTGAGCACCCCGGCGAGCTTGGTGCCGATGGTGAGCTGCTGCGCGGCCAGGTCGAGCACCGGGATGCCGGCCGCGGCCAGCGCGCTGCCCAGGTGGCCCACGATGAGCTGGCGCAGGAACTCCGACACCTCTTCGGTGCGGAACTGCGGGTCGGTGCCGACGAGCTCCTTGAGCAGCTTCTCCGGGTCGGTCACGCGCAGCGAGTAGGCGCCGAACGCCCGCAGCCGCACCATGCCGAACTCCGGGTCGCGCATCATGACCGGGTTCTGGGTGCCCCATTTGAAGTCCGTGAACTGCCGGGTGTTGACGTAGTACACCTCGGCCTTCCACGGCGAGTCGAAGCCGTACTTCCAGCCCTTGAGCGTCGAGAGGATCGGCATGTTCTGCGTCTGCAGCGTGTAGGTGCCGGGCACGAACACGTCCGCGATCTGGCCCTCGTTGACGAAGACGGCCACCTGCGACTCGCGCACGACGAGCTTGGCGCCCATCTTGATCTCGTTCTGGTAGCGCGGGAACCGCCAGACGATTGTGTCCCGGCTGTCGTCGAGCCACTCGATGATATCGATGAACTCGCCCTTGACCTTGTCCCACAGTCCCACAGTCGGTCTCCTTGCGTCAGGATCATCGAGCGTCGCAGACCCTAGCAACCTTTTCCGTGAGGGAGCCAAGTGTTGTCGGGCAGACGCTTGCTGGCTATTTCAGCGTATGAGTGCAACTGTGTCAGTCAGGAACCGGGCATCCGCCGCCGTGGTCGCCGCGGCTCGGCGCCCGGCTGGTCGAACGTCAGGTCCGGCAGGATCTCCGGGACGGCTGCGACCGGCCGGGTCGGCGAAGATCGTCACACGGTAGGTATACCGCGCGCCGGGTGCGCGAGGAACCATGACGTCCGACCTGTCGCCGCTGCCGGCGGACCGCGTGTGCGACGGCGCTGCTGGGGCAGCCGTCCTCGGCTGATGCTCGTCGAGCGGTACGGCCGTTGCTGTCACCGGACCTGCTCGCCATCGCTGGTCGGCTCGCTCGGCGTCGGGCTGCTGAGCAATCAACGCGTCCCGGCGGATCGGCGGCGCGCTCGGGATCGCCGCGCTGGGCGCCTTGCTGGCCGCGGTCGGCGTGCGGGCGGCGCGGCCGGCTACCTGCCGCCGTGGCGTCGGCGGTCCCGGTCGGCGCTCGCCCGGCTCGAGCGTGTTGCGCGGGTGCCGCATGGGTGTGCGCATGCCGCAAACTCCGACAACGTCGGGCGTGCCCGGCCGATGCGCTCGCCTTTCCGGCCGTGCGTATGTTGCGGGTCCTGATAAGTCGGGCGCTTCCGACAGCGTCGGGCGTGCCCGGTCGATGTGCTCGCCTTTCCGGCCGTGCGTATGTTGCGGGTCCTGATAAGTCGGGCGCTTCCGACAGCGTCGGGCGTGCCCGGCCGATGTGCTCGTCTTTCCGGCCGTGCGTATGTTGCGAGTCCTGATACGTCGGGCGCGGGCCATAAGTTGGGCGCTCCGCGTTGCCTGGGGCGGCGTCGGGCGCGGGCCGTCGATGCGCTTGCCTTCCCGGCCGTGCGCATGCTGCGAATCCCGATAAGTCGGGCACTCTGTGCCACGACTTATCTGACTTATGCCCCGTCAGGGTAAATGTCCGAAAAGTCCGGAAAATCAGGACGCCGCCAGGTGTCTGGATTTTCCGGACTTTTCGTTCAATCAACCGCCGGCGATAAAGCGGTCAGAAAGTTGCATTGATCCGTGTTAGTTTTTCCGCTCCATGTAACCGGCCGACGGGGAGGCGGGATGGCCGACATACTGGTCGAGGCCGAGGGCCTGGCAAAAGTGCACCGCTCAGGCGGCGTGCGGGCGGTCGACGGGATCGCGTTCCGGATCAGCCGGGGCGAGGCGTTCGGCTTCCTCGGCCCCAACGGCGCCGGGAAGTCGACCACCATGCGGATGATCGCCTGCGTCTCGCCGCCCTCCGGCGGGCGCCTCACGGTGCTCGGGCGCGACCCCGTCCGCGACGGCTCGGCGATCCGGGCCCGCATCGGGGTGGTACCGCAGGACGACGCCCTCGACTCCGAGCTGTCCGTCGAGGAGAACCTGCTCATCTACGGCCGCTATTTCGGGCTCTCCCGGCGGCAGGCCCGCGAGAAGGCGGTACAGCTGCTGGACTTCGCGCAGTTGAGCGACAAGGCGGAGGCCAAGGTCTCGGCGTTGTCCGGCGGGATGCGGCGGCGGCTTACGATCGCCCGGTCGCTCGTCAACGACCCCGAGATCCTGCTGCTGGACGAGCCCACGACGGGGCTGGACCCGCAGGCCCGGCACGTGCTGTGGGACCGGCTGTTCCGGCTCAAGCAGGACGGCGTGACCCTGATCCTCACCACGCACTACATGGACGAGGCCGAGCAGCTGTGCGACCGGCTCGTCGTCATGGACAAGGGCGTCATCGCGGCCGAGGGGTCGCCGCGCGAGCTCATCGAGCGGTACGTGACCCGTGAGGTGCTCGAGCTGCGCCTGCCGGACGGCGCGCCGCTGCCGCGGGCCGGTGCGGTCGTCGAACGGGTCGAGGAGCTGCCCGACCGGGTGCTGCTCTACACCGACGACGGCGAGGGGGCGCTGGCCAAGGTGCATGCCGACGGGGCCGAACCGATCACCGCGCTGGTCCGCCGGGCCACCCTGGAGGACGTGTTCCTGCGCCTCACCGGACGGTCGCTGGTCGAATGAACCTCCTGGCGCTGCGCGAGTTCTCGTACTGGATGGTGCACTACCGCCGCAGCTGGCGCGGCACCATCGTCGTCAACGTGCTCAACCCGCTGCTGTTCCTGCTGGCCATGGGGGCCGGGCTGGGGCGGCTGGTGGACCGGCACACCGCCCCCGACACCCTGCACGGCGTGGCGTTCCTGGCCTTCTTCGCCCCCGGGCTGCTGGCCGCGGCCACCATGCAGAATGCCGTCACCGTGTCGACCGGCTCCGTGTTCATGGCGGCCCGCCCCGGTGGCAGCTACCGCAACGCCACCGCCGGCCCGCTCGACACCGACGACGTGCTCGCCGGGCACATGCTCTTCATGGCCTTTCGGATCGCCACCTCGGCGCTGTGCTTCGTCGTCGCGCTGCTGTGCTTCCCGAGCCTGCGCACGATCGGCCTGCTCTGGCTCGTCCCGGCCGCCCTGCTCACCGGCCTGGCCTTCGCCGCGCCGCTGGCCGCCTGGTCCGCCACTCTGGAGACCCGCCAGCCGATGAACAACGTCTTCCGGTTCGTGATCATGCCGATGTACATGTTCTCGGGGGTGTTCTTCCCGGTCGATCAGATCCCGGTGGTACTGCGGGCAGTCGTCTACGCCACCCCGCTGTGGCACGGCACCGAGCTGTGCCGCGGCATCTTCCTCGGCAACGCGAGCCAGGCGGCCGTCCTCGGGCACACCGCCTACCTCGCCGCGCTCACCGTCCTGGGCCTCGCGCTGGCTCGCCGCACCTACCGACGGCGGTTGTTCGCATGACCCGCGCCCTGCTCCTCGTCGAGCGAAACCTGATGATCTACCGGTACACCTGGGCGATGCTCGCCGCCGAGGTGCTCGAGCCGGTGCTGTACCTGCTCTCGATCGGCGTCGGCGTCGGCGCCCTGGTCGGCAGCGTGCCCGGCCTCGACGACCCGGGCATCACCTACGCCCAGTTCGTCGCGCCCGCGCTGCTGGCCACCGCGGCGATGAACGGCGCCATGAACGAGACCTCCTTCGGCGCGTTCTTCAAGCTCCGCTTCGAACGCACCTACGACACGATGGTCACCACCCCGCTCACGGTGCGCGACATCGCCCTCGGCGAGACCGCGTGGGCGCTGCTGCGCGGCGCGTTCGCCAGCGGCGGCTTCCTCGCCATCGTGGCCGTGCTCGGCTACGCGCGCTCCCCGTGGATCCTGCTGGCCGTCCCCGGCGCCGCCGTCGTCGGCTTCGCGTTCGCCGCCGCCGGGCTGGCCGTGGCCACCTTCCTGCGCAACACCCACGACTTCCAGCTGATCCAGCTCGTCATGCTGCCGATGTTCCTGTTCGCGACCACGTTCTTCCCGGTGAGCGTCTACCCGCGGCCGGTGCAGGTGTTCGTGGAGTGCCTGCCGCTGTACCACGCGATCCAGCTCCTGCGGGAACCGGCGCTCGGCCACGTCGGGCTCGCCCTGCTGCCGTCGCTGGCGTACCTGCTGGCGTTCGGCGCGCTGTCCCTCGTCATCGCCCTGCCCCGACTGCGCCGGGCCCTGCTGGCGTAGGGCTTCGCGGGCTTTGTGCGGGGAAGTCCGGTGCCTTGCGTAGGACTTCCCCGCCCGCCTGCGGGCTGCGAACCCGGCGGGCTATGTCGTCAGGACGAGCTTGCCCTGCACGTGGCCGCCCTCGCTCAACCGGTGCGCCTCGGCCGCCCGCTCCAGCGGCAGGACCCGGTCGACGCACACCCGCTGGGTGCCCTGCTGCACCAGGGCGCCCAGCTCCCGCAGGTCGGCGCCGGACGGGGAGAAACCGAACTCGACGTACCGCAGTCCGCGCGCGTGGGCGAGCGAGCGCACCTCGGCGCGGTCCGGCCCGGTGCCGCGCACGTCGACCAGCACGCCGCCCGGGGTCAGGGTGGCCAGCGAGCGCGGCCCGTAGTCGCCGGCGATCGGGTCGATGACGACGTCGATGTCGCGGGCGGCGGCGGCGAAGTCGGTGGCGGTGTAGTCGATCGGCTCGTCGACGCCGAGCTCGGTCAGGAACCCGTGCCGCTCCCGCCGGGCGGTGCCCAGCACGTATGCGCCGCGGGCCTTGGCGATCTGCACGGCGAGGTGGCCGACGCCGCCCGCTGCGGCGTGCACCAGCACCCGGTGCCCGGCCCGCACGCCGCCGGCCCCGACGACGGACTGCCACGCGGTCAGCCCGGCGGTCGGCAGCGCGGCGGCATGCACGAGATCCAGCCCGTGCGGCACCGGGGCGAGGGCGGCGGCGGGCGCGGCGACGTACTCGGCGTAGGCCCCGCCCGGCGGCAGGACGACGCCGAAGACCTCCGCGCCGTCCGCGGTGCCGGCGAAGTCGAGGCCGATCGTGAACGGGGGTTCGCCGAAGCGGCGCAGCTGGCCGGAGCGGCGCTTCCAGTCGGCCGGGTTCACCGCGGCGGCGTGGACCTGGACCAGTACCTCTCCCGGGCCGGCCACCGGGCGCGGCACCTCGGTCATCTCGAGTACCTCCGGGCCACCGAAGGCCCGCTGATGCACCGCTCGCATGCGTGTGGTCACGCCCCGATCCTGCCGGGCGCCGGTATCTGTTGTGAAGTACGCACCTGTTTGATATCTAGGTACCTGATGGATACCTACACGTACCGGCGCGACTGCCCGTCGCGGACCGTGATCGAGGTGCTCGCCAGCAAGTGGGCGCTGTACGTGCTGGCGGCGCTGCGCCGCTACGAGCGGCCGATGCGCTTCAACGAGCTGCGCCGCGTGCTCGACGGCATCACGCAGAAGATGCTGACCCAGACGCTGCGGGCGCTGGAGCGCGACGGGCTCGTGCGCCGCAGCGTCTACCCGACCGTCCCGCCCAGCGTGGAGTACGCCCTCACGCCCCTCGGCGTCGAGGCCGGCCGCCTGACGGCGGCGATCGCGGACTGGTCGATGGAGCACGCCCGGGAGATCCTGCGCTCCCGCGAGGATTTCGACGCCCGCGCCGCGCAATCCCCGGCGCCCCTCGATGCTTGATCAGCACCGCTACGCTGGCGCAGCATGCGCGGAACCGAGGAGCGCCCGCGCCGCGCAATCCCCGGCGCCCCTCGACGCTTGATCAGCGCCGCTACGCTGGCGCCGCATGCGCGGAGCCGAGGAGGAGCGCCGGTGGACGACCACGTGTCGTGGGGACTGTTCTGGATCACCCTGTCCCTGATCAACGCCGGCCTCGCGCAGGCCAAGGGGCGCAGCGGGCTCGTCTGGTGGCTCTGGTCGCTGCTGTTCGGGCCGCTCACCACGCTCATCGTCGTCGTCCGGCCGCGCGCGGACGGCTGAGCCCGTCCCGCCCGGCGGGGCGGCCTGTCGCCCCGGACCCGACCGGCGAGCAGGGCGCCAGCGCGGCGGCCTGCCGGTGACACCGGGTGTTGGGTGATCTGAAAACTGCCGTCTCACGTTTGGCTCCGATCTGACGTCTGCAGAGTGCAGAGAGAAAGGAGCCGCGATGGGCACGCGACACATACTGGTGGAAACATCCCTCGGACCGGTCACGATCGTCGCGAGCGGTGACGCGATCATCGGCCTCTACTTCCGCCATCACATCCGCCGGCCTGCGCAGGAAACGTTCGGGCAGGACGTGACGCCGGCCGAGGATGCGCTGCTGGCCGAGGCAGCCGAGCAGCTGATCGAGTACCTCGCCGGCGGTCGGCGTGAGTTCGACCTTCCGCTCGACGCCTCCGGTGATGCGTTCCAGCGCGCCGTGTGGCGTGTCGTCGCCGACATCCCGTCCGGCGAGACCACCACCTACGGGCAGATCGCCGAACGGCTCGGTGACAAGTCCCTGGCCTACCGAGTCGGCCAGGCGGTCGGAGCGAACCCGTTGTGCATCTTCGTGCCGTGCCATCGCGTCGTCGGCGCGAATGGGAACCTCACCGGCTACGCCGGCGGGCTCAAGCGGAAGCAGGCGCTTCTGGAGCTCGAGGAGCCCGCCCAGGTGCGCGCCGGACGCTTGTTCTAGCGAATCTCACGAAAGACCTTCCTGTGCCGTCTTCAATGGGATGAACATGAAACAGCCGTTCGAATCAGTGGTCGCGCAGCACAGCGTCACCGTGCTGCGCGTCTGCCGGGCGCTCCTCGGCGTGCACGATGCGGACGACGCCTGGTCAGAGACCTTCCTTGCCGCGATCCGCGCCTACCCGGACCTCCCGGAGACCGCGAACGTCGAAGCCTGGCTCGTGACCATCGCCCGCCACAAGGCGATCGACGTCCAGCGGGCGGCGAAGCGCGACCCGCTGCCCGTGCAGACACTGCCGGAAGAGCCGACCTCAATCGGCATCCCGGGCACCGACGACACCGATCTCTGGGAGTTCGTCGGCCGTCTGCCGGACAAGCAACGGCAGGCGATCACCTTTCGATACCTCGCCGGCATGTCGCATGCGGAGATCGCGGCGATCCTCGGCGGAACCGTCGACGCGGCACGAAGAGCCGCCGCCGACGGACTCAAAACCCTCAGGAAGCACTATCCGGGCGCAAACACGAAAGGAGCAGTCCCATGAGCGACATCCGCAACGATGACGCCCTCACCGCCCTGTCGGCGCCCATCGACCCCGAGACCCTGGCAAGGCTGCACGCCCGGCTCGAGCACGAGGCGCAGGCCGAAGGTCTCGTCGACGTCGCGTACACGACCGTTGACAGCCCGGTCGGGAAGTTGCTGCTCGCAGCGACCACGAAGGGCCTGATCCGCGTCGCCTACGCCCGCGAGGACCACGACCGCGTGCTGGAGAACCTGGCCGAGAAGGTCAGCCTCCGCATTCTGCGCGCACCGAAGCGACTCGACGCCGCAGCGCGCGAGCTCGACGAGTACTTCGACCGCCGCCGGAAGGTTTTCGACCTCGCGCTCGATCTGTCCCTCTCGCGCGGCTTCCGGCAGCTCGTCCAGCAGCACCTCCCGGAAATCGGATACGGCCAGACCCGCAGCTACCGGGAGGTCGCCGAGCTCGTCGGCAACCCCAGGGCCGTGCGCGCCGTCGGCACCGCGTGCGCGACCAACCCGCTGCCCGTGGTCGTTCCCTGCCACCGTGTGCTGCGCACCGACGGCACCCTCGGCGGGTACGTCGGCGGGCTCAATGCCAAGACCGCCCTGCTCGAACTGGAGGCCGCGGCATGACCACCAAGACGGAGATCCCCGCGAACCCCTGGCGCAAGCGCGTCGAATCCGCGGACTGGGCCACCGTTGCAGCCGAGATCGACGAGTACGGCGGCGCCCTGCTCCCGCAGCTCCTCGCTCCCGGGGAGACGAAAGCGATCCGCGAACTGTACGGCAGCGATGAGCTGTTCCGCAGCACGGTCAACATGGGCCGGCATCGCTTCGGCGAAGGGCAGTACCGGTACTTCGCGGCGCCGTACCCCGAGCCGATCGAGGCGCTGAAGCAGGCGCTCTACCCGAGGTTGCTGCCGATCGCCCGTGACTGGTGGACCAAGCTCGGCCGGCCCGCCCCTTGGCCGGACACCCTCGATGAGTGGCTGCAGATGTGCCACGACGCCGGGCAGACCAAGTCGTCGGCGATTCTGCTGCGCTACGGCGAGAAGGACTGGAACGCGCTGCACCGCGACCTCTACGGTGACCTCGTCTTCCCCCTCCAGGTCGTGATCAACCTCAACGAGCCCGGAGTCGATCACACCGGCGGCGAGTTCCTCCTGCTGGAGCAGCGGCCGCGGGCGCAGTCCCGCGGCACGGCCACAGTCCTGCCGCACGGTCACGGGTATGTCTTCACCACTCGCGACCGCCCCGTCCGCTCCGCCCGCGGCTGGTCGGCGGCACCGGTGCGGCACGGGGTCTCCGCGATCCGCTCCGGCGAGCGGCACACGCTCGCCCTTGTCTTCCACGACGCGGCATGAGCACCACCAAGACCTACACGCTCATCGGCGCGGACGGGCGCCCCCACTCGTCTCCCGTCAAGGGCGAGTGGGGCGGCCACCGTGGCGGCAAGCTCTACGGCCGGTTCGACTGCCCCTCCGCGCTCCGGGCGATCGCGCGAGATGGATACGTGCAGCACCGCGTCTTCTTTGCGGACGAGGCGACCGCGATCGCCGCCGGCTACCGGCCGTGCGGGACATGCTGCCAAGACCGCTACCAGGCGTGGAAGGTCACACAGGAGCAAGGCGAAGCGTGGACGCCGTGGTGAGCCCGCTCATGCGCAGTTCGCAGGGAAGCCGCCCCCCGCATGCTTCGGCGGCGTCGGAGGCGGAGGTCGAGGCGATCGCGGCACTCGCCCGGACCCGCGGCGCGACACGGTTGGCCATCGGATCGGGCCGGGCGGACGACGACCTCACGACGGTACGCGCTGTCGCGGCGCGGTGGGAAGCGCTCGGCGGCGAGATTGTCACGACCCTCACCTGGCCGGAGACCGCCGCGTCGTGGTTGCGGCAGGCCACCCGTTTCGCCGCGGCTGATCCAGATCTGTGGATCATGACCGGCTCCCCGGCCGGATGGGCGCAGATGACCCGCAGGCTCCTGTGGTCGACCAGTTGGCGGCCGGCTCGGACCATCCTGACGGCGGCGCTGTCCGGGCGGGCGGCGCTCGATCTCGTCGGCCTCGTCAACCTCGATGGCATCGCCGGCGTCACCGCATCAGGCGACGCCTGGCGGATCGAGCACGAGGTCGTCATAGCACCCTGTGTGAGGACGTGACGATGACTCGCGTCACTGCGGACCCCGACCCGGGGGAACGCAGCGAACCCGATCGCGGGTTGGCTCAACCTGGAGCAGCAGGAGTGCGCACCACCGGACTCATCGACTGACGGAGAAGCAGTACAGCAATGCACGAGGCACCCGGAGACCCCGGCGTCGTGATCGGCGAAGACGGCCTGGCCCGGCCCGCGTGGGCGTCGGCTGATCCGATGCTGCGCGACTACTACGACACCGAATGGGGCATGCCCGTCACCGACGAACGCGGCGTCTACGAGCGGGTCACGCTCGAAGGGTTCCAGGCGGGCCTGTCCTGGGCCACGATCCTGCGCAAACGTCCCGCATTCCGCGCCGCGTTCGACGATTTCGATCCCGACGCGGTCGCCGCCTACACCGAGCGCGATGTCGAACGCCTCCTCGCAGACACCGGGATCGTCCGAAACCGGCAGAAGATCGAGGCCGCGATCCGAAACGCCCAGGCGACGCAGAGGCTCCGCGACGACATCGGACTTTCCGCGCTC
>NZ_JBFAZW010000098.1:0-39732 GCF_040682015.1 Dactylosporangium sp. NPDC051485 | reverse complement strand
CTGATCGGCTCGCACCGACGCGGCACCTCCGGCGTCTGGCCCGAATGAGCACGATCCGTCTCGACGCCTCCGGGCCGTTCCATCACGATGCTGCGGATCGAGCCCAGTCAACGTCACCGCGGCCTGGCGACCGCGCTCAAGCGCCGTGCACCGCTCGCCGCGAGGCAAGCCGGCTACGCCGTTGAAGGCAGGGAGGGGTCGAGCGAGGCGCGCGGCCCCTCCCTGCGCAGGTCTCGGCCTGATGGATTTCGGCATCGCCGGACTCACAAGCGTTGTTCTCTCACAAACGCATCACGGGCCGCTGGGGGCACCAGCGGCGTTCACAACACCATCCACAAGACTGGCGCCACCCTCACAGCCGCTGGAACGATCCGACGCCGTCCTAGGCTCGCCGGCCGGCCGAGCACCGATCGACCACGCCTCCCGTGACGAATACCTTGGTACACACTCATGCCGCCGATAGTGCGCGGCCTGCTGATCGGTCTGTCAGTATCCACGGCCGTCGATCGTGGCGTTGCCGGATCTTGCGTGGAGCATTCGGTGTCCTTGCCACTCGGCCACGATCGGTCCGGGACGCCTAGCATGGTCTCGATGGCCACTCCCGGAACGCGACCCGACGACGTCCCAACCGACCGAGCCAGGGTCGAGGAGGCCCTGTGGCTGCTCTCCGGCGTGCCGGTCGGACTCGGTGTCGCCGTCAAGAGACTCAGCCGTGGCGGCGGTGTCTACGCCTGGTGGGCTGCTCCTTCGATCTTTCCCGACCTCCCCGGGCCGCCGAATCGGAGCGTCCCGTCGCTACGGCTGCTGTATCTCGGACGGGCGACCAGCCTGCGGGGCCGGATCCTGCGCAATCATCTGCGGCGTTCGGGCAGCTCGACGCTGCGGCGTACGTTGGCCGGGCTTCTTGTGTCCGAGGGCTACCGGACGACCTGGACCGATCGTGTTGTCCTGGTCTCTGAGGATGAGGCGCGGCTGACCGCGTGGATGTACGCGCACCTGCACTTGACCTGGGCGGAGGACGCGGAGCCGGCAACCATCGAGGCCGAACTTGTCCGGAGTCTGCACCCGCCGCTCAACGTACACGGCGTCGACCCCGAGCACATCCAGGCGGCCGTGGTCGCCGCCAAGAACTCGTACAACACCAGCAGCCGCCCGGCCGAGCCCTTGCGAACGCCGTAACCGGATGCCCGGCATACGCACGGGCACCACCCGCGACGAGGTCGTGGCATCATGATGTTCTAGCCGTAGACGGTCGCCGCGCCACCGGGTCGGCGGCGGCGTTAGGTCCAGAACGGCGCGGCGTGCTGCGCCGCGCGGACGACGACGCTTCCATCGATGGTTACGCAGGTCTGGCCGATGCCTATGTTCCGCCACTCGACGACGAGCTCGAAGACGACCGGTGGCGGGAGGGGCCAGAGCCAGAGCCGCTGATGGCAGCGATAGTTCTGCTCGTTGCTGGAACAGTCGCTGCCGGCCTCGACGAGCATGGGGCGTTCGGGCTTGTCGGCGGGATGGGCCCAGCCCCGAAGCGGATGCTCGACGGTCGTGGCTCTCGAGCCGTCAGGAAAACGGACGCCGAACTTCAAGCCTTCTTCGGTCGTCGTGGGGCCGGGCTCAGCTCCGTAGTGGCTTTCAACCACGGCTTTCCAGGCCGAGTCGTCCAGTGGTCCTCGGCGGACTGCTAGGTGCAGAGTGAGGATGCAGCCCTCGGGAAAGGCCACCACGTGCTCCAACGCGACCACTGCCCGCTCGGTCTTTGTGACGAACTGCTGGATCGGCACTGTATGGCCGAGGACATCTGTGGGTGGTGCCTGCCAGGAAGCAGCGTCCATACACGAGACCCTAGACCGGATCTGGATGACATCGTATCGAAATAGGTGATCGTTGAGGCGTACGCCGTGGAAAAGCGACCCCATGGCCATCGGCCCCATCGTTATCTCTGGTTCATCGGCGACTGAGTGCGGAAGCTAGAAGCCGCCGACCGTGCGCGCCAGTCGGCTCAGTACTGGGTGTGGATCTGCGTCACTGGATGTCCCAGGATGTCACCCGCCGCGGCAAGCTCCTCGTCGCACAGCTCCCACGCGCTCCGGGACCAATTCATGGCGCTCACCTCGAACCGCGCGAAGCCGACCGTTGCCTCGAAGCGCAGTTCGGGCAACGTGAGCGTGGTCCCGCAGCACGGGACGACCACGTTCAACTCGTCGATGGTCGGTTCGCCGGTTATCCGCCCGCCGTTTCTCGCGCGCAGCAGGTCCCAGAACCAGTCCCGGTCTGCCGTCCATGTAGCACGATTACCCGAGCAGGAGGAGATCCACCGGCGAGATCGCGGCTGGGAGGTTCTGCGCTGCGGTCAACGGCGGTCACCGTTGCACCCGGGACGACTGTGTTGGATCATGCGGCGGCGCTACCTCAGATGCCGGCCGGAAGGGGACGGGCCTGTGGGACTTTGGGCTGCGTACGTGCTGGTACCCACGGCGGCGGCGCCCGCGGATGCGAGCGACTGGGCGACCGGTACCGGCACGGTCGAGGGTTGGTCGGTCTTCGTGCGTCGCCACGCCGACCCGACGGAGCCGGCCGCTCCCTGGTCGGCGGTCCGCGGCCCGATGCTGACCGCCGTGGTCCAGGACAGTGACGTCGCGGCGCTGCTGGGCTGGTACGACGGCGAGGATTGGTTCGGGTGTTTGCTCAGCGGCTCGGAGGAGGAGGGGCCCGACGAGGCGGCGCGGGCCGGGCGGCGCCGGCTGAAGGTCGAGGCCATGCTTGCCTGGGCCGGGGCGGCCGGGCTCGCCGGCGCCGACGGCGGCCGGCTCGACGACATCCTCGCGCGGGGTTACGTCTTCGCTGAGGAGGGCCTCTTTGCCGTGCTGGCCGAGCTGGCGGTGATCGGGCCCGGGGCGGCGATCGAGCAGGTCGGCCCGGAGCCGCGCCGGGCGAGGCCGGAGCCGACCGGCGCCGAGGAGCAGCCGCCGCGGTACCCGCTGGCCATGGCTGACGGCGACGCGAGCGGTCTGCCGCGGCGGATGCAGACCGTGCACCTTGCGGCCGCGATCGACCACGCCGACCCCTCGTGGGACGCGTTCGTCGTCGCCAACGAGCTGGAGTGCTGGGGCCGGCCCGGCTGCGTGCTCGTGACCTCCCTGAACCCGATCGCGGCCGGCACGCTGGACTCCCGCGGCGGCTGGCAGACCGTGCTGGCCACCGAGCCGCCGATCGACCTGTTCCACACGTACGGGGCGCTCGGTACCGAGGACCGGCTGCCGGCGCTCGGCCCCTGGCACCTGGTGCCGCCGGAGTGCACCGACGTGACCACGGCGGTGCGGTGGGCGCGGGCGAACGTCGCAGCCGACCTGGAGCCCCCGGCACCCGATCGCGAGGCCCTGCACACGCCCGAGGCGGCGGTATGGGTCGGGGAGTCTTCCAGCGGCCCCGCGAGGCCGCGGGTCCGCCGGTGCGAGCCACGCCTCGGCTGCATCCTGTACACGTATGCCGACCTCACGCAACGGCTCGACGAGCTCGCCGGGTGGCTCGACGCGGCGCACCGGGCGCTCATCGATCCGATGCCCTCCGGCGTTCGCCGTCGCATCACGACGCAGTCGGTGCTCGGGCGCTGGTCGAACCCTACCGGCGACGCAGAACACTGGCAGCGAGCGCTCGAGCGGTTCCGCGCCGGGGAACTGCTCTACCTCGACGCCGCAGCCGATCAGCTCAGCGGGGCGGGCACGCCGTCGATGTACCGCCGCGGCAACCTCATCAGGGTCGAGTGCCGCCCGGCCCGCGTCGAGGCGGCCGGTCCGCCACCGGCCGACTGCCCGGCGAGCGTCGAGATCAGCGTCGCGCGGTCACTGCTGGACCACGTCGACGGCGGGATCGATACCGTGCGGCGGCTGGCGAGCCTCGCCGCCCCCGCCGCCGAAGCGGTCACCGGCTACGCGCACGCGGGCGGCCAGTACTGGCACGCCTCGCCGTTCGAACAGCGCACTGGCGCCCGGTGGCGCGGCGAGCGGCTGGACGCGATGAGCCGGGGCGTGCACTGGGGCAACCTGATCGGCCCCGGCCACCTGGCCGCGATCGGCGGGCTGGGCGTCCTGCAAGAACTCCACGCCCAGGGCCGGATCACCCGCCTCGAGCCGTGGCCGGGTGGCCTGTGGTGGTTCGAGGTCACCGACGACCCGTTCGAGCCCCGCATACACCACGTCGACGGCCTCGCCGGGTCGCTCGCGAGCATCATCGGTCCGGGGTTCACCCGGCCCTGACGCCATCGGCGCCGTCTGTCCGCCGCGCAATGCCTGCGGGCATGCCGTCCAGGGACGCCCGAACACCTGCCGGTACCGACACGCCGGGCGGCCCGCTTTGTCCCGGGCCCCGGCAAGGTGGTGGATCGTCCTGACTCTCGGCGATCGCGGGGACAGGTTGACCGCTCAGCCGCCGACTGAACCCGGCGGCGGTCAGCTCGCCCAGGGTGGCGTTGTTGACCACGTGTCCCAGGGCCGCTGAGTGGCGACGCGTCCGATGATTATGACCCGTTGTCCGGCGCATCGGGCGTCAGGTCGCGCTGGTACCAGGTGCCGGGCTTACCGCCGAGGTCGGCCGGGCCAACCGGGACGAACCCGGCCTTGGCCAGCACCCTCTGGGACGCGACGTTGCCACGGGACGTGGCGGCCCGCAGCGTGCGCAGCCCATGCCGCGCCGCCGCCAGTCCACCATCGCCAGCGGGCTGGCATGGAGCTTCCGCTGTGGCCCCGGTTCTGCGCCGGGGCCACAGCTCTTGGCGGGCCAGGCTGGAGAAGCCGCCTGGTGGCAGGGGACAGGGCCGGTGTTCTCAGGCCCCGGTGATCAGCAGCCGAGCCTGGGAGTCGATGCGTGAGGCGCTGCCGGCCTCGTAGTTGCAGAGGTCCACATAGACGTAACCGTCGGCGGGGTACCACTCCAGGTCGGTCGAGATGCCGATCGTGGCGCCGCCCGTGTGGCCGAGGCCCCAGTGGTCGTTGACCAGAGCCGCGCCGGGGCCGTAGCCCTCGAACAGGAACTGCGCGGGTAGGCCGGGCTTGGGCGGCAGCGGAGGCGCCGGGAACTTGGGCGTGGTCGCCAGCCAGGTGTGCACGGTGTCGAGCAACCTGCCGCCGGTCAGCGCGGTGACGAACGCCACCAGGTCGGCGGTCGTGGAGAAGGCGCCGCCGGCCCCGTTGCCGATGTACGCGTCGAGGAGGTGGTTGTCGACGCGCGCGCCGCCGGACGGCGGCGGAGCGTACGGGCGGGCGATGCGGTGGTTGGTGGCCCACTGGTCGCGGTTGTAGAAGTCGGAGCTGACCATCCCGGCCGCTCGGAAGATGTGCTGGCGGACGTAGTCGTAGTAGGTCTGGCCGGAGACGGCGGCGACGATGTAGGCCAGGGTGATGTAGCCGTTGTTGCTGTATGCGTAGCCGGCGCCGGGCGGGAACAGCAACGGTGCCGCCTGGACGAGCTTCAGCAGCTCGCGGGTCACCTCGGCCTCGCTGGTCCAGGACTGGATGACATCGCCGCTGTCGCGAACCACGTCTGCCATGCCCGCGGTGTGCGTCAGCAGTTGGTGCACGGTCACCGTGTCGGCGATCGCCGCGGGGAATCCGGTCAGGTATGCGCTCAGCTTCTCGTGGTAGGCGACCTTGCCCTGCTGCACGAGCTGGCTGATCGCGATACCGGTGAAGACCTTGGTGATCGAGCCGAGCGCGAAGATGGTGTCCGGCCGGTTGGGGATGGACAGCTCCTTGTTGGCCATGCCGTACGTGCGCGACAGTACCGGGCGGCCGTTGTGCAGCAACAGCAACGTGCCGGAGTACCCGTCTGCGGCGGCGGTCCGGGCGATGAGCTGATCCAGCGCGCCGCCGGGCAGCAGGTCCGCCGGGACGCGATCGGACCCGCGGTGGCCGGACGCGGCACCGGCGTGGGCGGACGCGGGCACCGCCAGCAGCCCGCCGGTGGCCAGCGGCACCGCGCCGAGCAGGCCCAGCACGGTGCGTCGAGAGGGTTGCAGTGTTGTCATGCCGGCAGCCTCCGGTCCCGGGCCCGCTGCCGGCATCCGTCCGGAGTCGTCATCGCGTGCTGTCGGGCGAGGGATGTGCGCCACGCCCGGGTCCGTCGTACGACAGACGCGGCCGCCCGGCGGCGGACCGTACGCTTGCCCGGTGCCAGGACAGGTCGTCACCGCGGCGCGCCGGCTGGCCAGCCGGGCCGCGCTACGCGACGCCTCGCTCGTGGCCGGCCTGCTCGCCGTGGTCGCGCTGTTCCCCGGGCCACGGCGCGCCGTGGTGCTGTGGTGGATCGCGACCGGCGTCGCCGTGATCGCGGTGGGGCTGCGCAACCGCTGGCCGGTCGCGATGCTGGCGGTCAGTACGGTCTGCGTCGCGGTACACGTGGCGCAGGGCTCGCTCATCGGCGGGTCCGACGGCGCCGTGCTGATCCTCGTGTACACCGTCGCCGCCCGCCGATCACCGGCGACGTCCAGGGCCGCGCTCGCCGGCGGCCTGCTGGTCCTGCTCTTCTGGAACGGGTACTTCGCCCTGCGCGGACGGCCGGCACCGGGAGTACCATCGATGTCCTTCCATGTCGACAACGCCGAGCCGGGCGCGGCCGCGGCGTTCGATCGGACCGCGTTGATCACCGGCGACCGGGCCGGCGGGGCAGCTCGGTGGAGCGGTCCCGCCGTGCTGGGCGGCGCGCTGGTCGCGGCGTGGGCGATCGGCTCCGGGACCCGCAGCCGCCGCGCCTACCTCGACCAGCTCGCCGCCCGGGCCCGGGACCTGCAGCGCGAACAGGACCAGCGGGCCGCCCTCGCCATGGCCGCCGAGCGCGGCCGGATCAGCCGGGAGCTGCACGACGTTGTCGCGCACGGCCTGTCCCTCATCGTGATCCAGGCGCAGGGCGGCGCGGCGGCCCTGGACGACCAGCCGGCCGAGACCCGGGCCGCGCTCGAGGCGATCGTGCGTACCGGCCGCGCGTCCCTCACCGACATGCGCCGGGTCCTCGACGCGCTGGGCGAGGTCGAGGACGCATGGCACCCGTCACCCGTCACCCGGACTCGCGCAGCTGCCCACCCTGGTCGACCAGGTGCGCCGCGCCGGCACCGGGGTACGGCTGCGCATCGACGGCGCGGCCGCGCCGCTGCCCACGCCGCTCGACCTGTCGGCGTACCGCATTGTCCAGGAAGCGCTGACCAACGTGATGAAGCACGCCGGCGCGGGTTCGTCCGCCGACGTCGTCCTGTGTTACAGAGAGACCGAGCTCGACATCGAGATCCGCAACGGCACCGTCGGCGGCCGGGCGGATGGTGGCGGTAGAGGCGGTGGCGCGGTGGTCCCCGACGGCAACGGGCTGTCCGGTATGCGGGAACGGGTCCGCCTCCTGGGGGGACGGTTCTCCGCCGGCCCCCGGCCCGACGGCGGGTTCCGAGTGTGGGCCAACCTGCCGATCGGAAACCGGCACACATGATCCGGGTGCTGCTCGCGGACGATCAGGCGCTGGTCCGTACCGGGTTCCGGCTGATCCTGGCGCAGGCGCCCGATATGGCGGTGGTCGGCGAGGCGGCCGACGGGGAGCAGGCCGCCGCCATGGCGCTCGAGCTGCGGCCGGACGTCGTGCTGATGGACGTCCGGATGCCGTCCGTCGACGGGGTCGAGGCCACCCGCCTGATCCGGGCCGGTGGGGAGGGCCCGACCCGGGTCCTGATCCTGACCACCTTCGACCTCGACGAGTACGTCTACGCCGCGCTGCGGGCCGGCGCCAGCGGCTTCCTGCTCAAGGACATCCTCGCCGCCGACCTGTTCTCCGCGATCCGGGTCGTGGCCGCCGGCGACGCGGTGGTGGCCCCCAGCGCGACCCGCCGGCTGCTCGAACGGTACGTGCCGGTGGGACCGGCATCGCGGGCCGCCGTCACCGACCCCGATGTGCTGACCGGGCGGGAACGCGAGGTGCTCACGTACATCGCCCAGGGGCTGTCCAACGCCGAGATCGCCGAGCGGCTCTACCTGTCCGAAGGCACCGTGAAGACCCACGTCAGTCGCGTGCTGACCAAGCTCAACCTGCGCGACCGGGTGCAGGCCGTGGTGTACGCGTACGAATCCGGCGTCGTGCGCGCCGGATTCGCCGGCCACTGAGGGCTCAGGGCCGTAGCGAGGCGACCGCGTGGCCGGCGCCGAAGCCCTCGGCCCGGGCGACGATGCGCCCGTCGCGGACCAGGACCGCCGTCTCCGTCGTGTCGCTGACCGAGGTCACGCCCACCGCGGCGGCCAGGGTGGCGGCCGGGTCGTGCACGAGGGCCAGGTCCGGCCAGGCGGAGGACGGGAAGGCCACCCGAAGGCAGCCCATCAGCTCGGCGACGACCAGCCGGGGCAGGTCGGCGAGCTCCTCCGGTCGGCCCGTCACCAGCACCGCCGTGATCGGGGTGTCCGGCGCCGCCGCCCGCACCGCCTCCTCCACCGAGGCCGCCCGGCCCAGGCCCAGCACCGTGACGACGCCGGAGCCGATGGCCAGCAGCGCGGCGTCCTGGATGGCGTCGTGGGCCGGCGGCGGGGACCACGGCTCGTCGCACGCGACCGCCGCCGCGGCGTGGGCCAGATGCGGCGGGTTCCAGGGCTCCTCCAGGTCCAGCCCGGCCAGCCGCTCGCAGGCGGCCACCACGGCGAACTCGTCCACGAAGCCGGGGGCTGCCACGGCCAGGCGGGCGGCGCCGTGCAGCTGGGTGAGCACCGACGCCGCCACGCCGGTGCGGCGGCCCGCGGCCGGGTGCAGGCGCTCCAGGGCCAGCCCGAGCAGCACCGCGTCGAGGTTCAGCAGTTGGGCGTACGGCACCCGGGTCAGATCGTCAGCCATGATCTCCGGCACCAGGTCGACCGCCAGGCCTTTGAAGGCGTTGGTGAACATGGGCAGCGCGCCCACCCAGGCGCGGGCGAACAGGCCGAGCGCCTCGCGGGCCGTGCGCCCGGGATCGGGGAAGGCGACGGGCTGCGCGAGTGAGTCGGCCAGCACGGCGAAGTACAGCGCGCGCTTGCCCGGGAAGTTGGAGTACACGCCGCCGCGGGTCAGGCCGGCGCGCTCGGCGATGGCGTCGATCTTCGCGTCGCGGTAGCCGCGCTCGGTGAACTCGTCGCGGGCGGCGGCCAGCACCCGGGCGCGGGTGCGTCGCTGGGTCTCCGCGCGGCTGAGTCGTTCCACTCGACGGCTCCCTTTCGAGGGCGTTGCAACGAGGTCCGGGATCAGGATACCGTCATCATCCGGATGATGTGAACATGCGAATGGGGGCGGCGATGACGTGGGAGTCGGTGCTGCGGGCGCTACGGGCGGCCCAGGCTCCACAGGCGGACCGCGCCGTCGGCGCCCGCGGAGATCAGGGTGGCGCCGTCAGGGGCGAAGGTGAGGGCGTGCACCGCCCCGTCGTGGCCGTCGAGGGTGTGCAGGTGGGCGCCGGTCGACGGGTCCCACAGCCGGATGGTGGTGTCGAGCCCGGCGCTGGCCAGTAGCGTCCCCGCCGGGTTGAACGCGACCGCGGCGGCCGGGTCGGTGTGGCCCTCCAGCACCGCGCGCGGCGCGCCCGAGGCCGTGTCCCAGAGCCTTACGGTGCGGTCGGCGCCGGCGCTGGCCAGCACCGTGCCGGCCGGGCCGCCGAACGCCACGCCGAGCACGGCGCCGCGGTGGCCGTGCAGGGCGGCACCGCCGTGGCGGGGGAGCGGGTCGCCGTGGTGCAGCGCCAGCCGGGCGCCGTCGTCGCCGGTGGCCAGGATCGCGCCGTCGGGGCTGAAGGCCAGGGCGTGGATCGGGGTGCCGCCGGCCGGGCGGTGGGTGTACGGGTGGCCGTCGGCGTCGAAGAGGTCGAACAGGCGCACGGCGCCGTCGCGGCCGCCGGCGGCGAGCAGGCGCCCGGCGGGGTGGAAGGCGAGCGCGGCCGGGCCGCCCGGGTCGGTGTCGTAGGCCCGGTGGCGGCGGCCGTCGGCGGTGTGCCACACGCGCAGCGTCCGGGTCGTCTTGCGGAGGTGCCCGCCGGCGGAGGCGAGCAGCCCGCCGTCGGGGCTGAACGCGACCGCGCGGACCGGGCCGTCGTGGTCGGTGAGGGTGTAGCGGACCTGGCCGGTGCCCAGGTCCCAGATCCGCACCTTGCGGTCCTCGCCGCCGGTGGCGAGCAGCCGGCCGTCGGGACTGACCGCGACGCCGTGCACCGCCGGGGCGCGCCGCACGATGCCGCCGGGCGAGAACGTCCGCAGCAGTGAGGGCTTGATCCGGGGCCGGGCGGCGGTGGCCGGCGCCACGACGGGCGCGGCGCCCCGCTCGCCGTACACGCTGCCGCAGGCCACCGCCACCTCCGGGTGCTCGGCGGTGACCGTCGGCATCCGCAGGACCCGGTGCAGCAGGTCGGCGAGGAGCGGGGTGCGGCTCGCCCCGCCGGTCAGGAAGACTCCGGCCACGTCCTGCGGGGTGACCCGGGCCGCGCGCAGGGTGTCGAGGGTGCGCTCGGCGGTCCGCTCCAGCAGGGGCGCGATCGCCCGCTCCAGCGCCTCGCGGGTCACGGTCAGGGTGCCCAGCGACGGGATGTACCACCGCGCGGTCGACGCCGACGAGAGCTCCTCGCGCACCGCGCGGGCGTCCTGCCACAGCCGCGCCCGGTCGAGGTGCTGCCAGGCCGGGTCGTCGGCGGTGTGGTCGCGGGCCAGCCGCACCACCGCGGCGTCCAGGTCGAGCCCGCCGGCGTCGAGGAGCCCGTCGGCGGCGGCCACCGAGAAGCCGTCGGCCGCCTGGCGCACCACGCTGACGTCGAGGGTGGCGGCGCCGAGGTCGCACACGACCAGGCAGCTGCCGATCGGGACCTGGTTGCCCAGGGCCGCGGTGAAGTACCGCGCGGCCGCCACCGGCTCGGTCAGCAGCTCGGGCTCGCCGAGGCCGGCCAGGCGGGCCGCGGCCATGAGCAGGCGGCGCCGGTCGGGCCGCCACGCCGCCGGGTGGGTCAGCACCACGGGTGGCACGCTGCCGGCCGCGCGGACCGCCTCCTGCGCCACCAGGGCCAGCGTCCTGGCCACCACCTCGGCGTCGGCCGGTTCCCGGTCACGCTCCAGCGCGGAGTCGAAGAGCTGCGGGCGGACCACGCCGTCCGGGCCGGCCAGCGCCGCGACGGTGGTGAGGGAGCCGAAGTCGATGCCGAGGCGCACCCCGAAGGTCACGGGCCCAATCTAGGAACGCCGCCGCCCGCGGGGCATCGGCCGCACGGGCGTATCGACCGATCAGCGGGTGAACGCTGCGTGAAGGACGGTCGCGAACCGGTCCACATCGACCGCCGTCGTGTCGAACGCCGTCATGAACCGGACCAGCGTGCCCGGGCCCCAGCGCGAGCCGTAGCCCTCCAGCGCGGCCAGCGCCGGCTCGGGCAGGTGGGCGAAGACGGCGTTGGTCTGCACCGGATAGGCGAGCTTCACGCCGGGCAGGGCGGACACGATGCCGGCGAGCCGGGCCGCCGTCGCGTTCGCACTGGCCGCATTGGTACGCCACAGATCCCCGTCGAGCAGGGCCACGAACTGCGCCGCCGTGAACCGCGCCTTCGCCAGCAGCTGCATGGACTGCTTCTGCAGCAGGGCCCGGTCCGCGGCCAGCCCCGGGTCGAGGAAGACCACGGCGTCGGCGGCCAGCGCGCCGTTCTTCGTGCCGCCGAAGGAGACCACGTCGGCGCCCTCGGCCAGCTCGCCCAGGCCGGTGCCGAGCGCCGCCGCCGCGTTGGCCAGGCGGGCCCCGTCGACGTGCAGCAGCAGCCCGTAGGCGTGCGCGGTCTCGGCGAGCGCCCGCAGCTCGGCGGCGCTGTACACGGTGCCGAGCTCGGTCGGCTGGGCCACCGTCACGGCCCGCGGCCGCGCCCCGTGGGGCCGGTAGGGGCTCGCCGCGAACGCGACCACCTGCGCCGGGGTGAGCCGCCCGTCCGCGGTCGGCACCGCGGTGAGCCGGGCGCCGACTAAGCGCTCCGGCGCGCCGCACTCGTCGGTGAACACGTGCGCGGAGTCGGCGCACAGCGCGGTGTCGTAGGGGCGCAGCATCGCGGCGAGGGCGATGACGTTGGCCGCCGTGCCGGTGACCGCGAAGACCGTCTCCGCGTGCTCGCCGAAGTGCCGCTTGAACAGCGCCCCGGCGTGCTCGGTCACCGGGTCCGCGCCGTAGGAGTGGGCGTGGCCGTCGTTGGCGGCGGCGAGCGCGGCCAGCACGGCCGGGTGCGCGCCGGCGTTGTTGTCGCTCACGAAGTACACCCCGAAGAATGTAACCCCGGGTCGACGGCGCGTGTGCGATGCGCCAGGATGGCGGCGTGGAGATCGTGCTCAGCGTGCCCGAGACCGTCGTGGCCACGTACGTCGTGGCGACCGATCGGCCGCCCGCCGACGCGGCCGCGGCCGCCCGCACGGTCGCCGAGGCCCTCGACCAGCCGCTTCGGGACACCGTCCTGCGGATGCTGGACGGGCCGTTCACGTCCGTGTCGACCGCCCCGGCCGGGCAGGCGCCGCCGCTGCCGCTGGACCATCTGCGCCTCTTCGGGGCCCCGCCGGCCCGGGTGCAGGCGGTGGCGTCCGCGCCGTACCTGGTCGTGTGCCAGGCCGCGTTCGGTCCCGGCTGGCCGCCCGCGCACGAGTGGTGCGCCCGCGCGCTCGCGGCCGGGCTCGCCGAGGCCACCGGCGGCGAGCTCATCGACATGTACACCCCGCAGCTGCTCGACCCCGCCGCGGCCCGGGCGTCGCTGCCCGGGGCGGCCGGCCCGGGCGCGCTGAGCAAGTGGATCGTGGTCCCGCAGTCCGCCGGGGACCGCGGGCTGTGGATGACCACCCGCGGCCTGGGCCGCTTCGGCCTGCCGGAGCTGCAGGCCGAGGACGTGCCGCCGACCCTGGCCGGGGCCTGGACGAGCGCGCTGACCGGCATCGCCCGGGCCCTGCTGGGACGCTGGGCGCGGGCCGTGGAGCACGCCCGCGGCGAGGCGTTCGTGCGCCTCGCGGCCGACCTGACCGTCACCGCCGCCGACGCGATCCTGGCGTACGGCGGCGCGCCCGGCCCCGCCGAGGAGGCCCGCGAGGCCCGGGTGCAGCTGCGCCTCGACCCTGCGGCCGACCCCGACATGGACACGCTGCTGACCGTGCTGCCGCCCGACGACTTCCCGGCCTCGGCCGGCGAGTTCTTCGCCGGGGTGAGCGCGGCGCTGTTCGGCACCCGCGGCACGAGCGTGCGTCACACGGAGTCCGGCGACGCCATGGACGCCGCGATCGCCACCGCCCGGGAGACGCTGCCGCAGGCCCGGACCCGGTTCCTCGGCGACGAGTTCGGCCCGGCGAAGCAGCACCTCATCGTCAAGCACCGGCTGCACAACGCCCAGGGCACCGAGTTCGTGTGGTCCACCGTCACGGCCTGGCCCACCCCGCGGCGCCTGCACGGCGTGTGCATGTCCGACGCGCAGATCGACCCGAGCGTCCGCACCGGCCGCCCCGTCATGGTCGAGGAGAGCGTGATCGTCGACTGGGCCGTGTGGGTCGACGGCGAAGGGATCGTCGAAGGCGGGTGGACCAACCGCGTGCTCGGCGAGCAGGATTGAGGCTCAGGTCGGGCGCTTCGGTGCCGAACAGCTCCTCGTGGGTCTCGACGCACGACGGCTGACACGCCGCCTGCTGCCGGTCGCCGCGGCGCTCGCCGGGCTGATCGCGGCGTTCCTGGTGATGCAGTGGATCACCACCGGGGCGTTCGAGCGCCTCGAGTCCCGCCAGGTGGCCCAGGACGCCGACCGCATCCGCATCGGCCTGGACGCCCAGGCCCAGCTGCTCAGCGCGTTCGGGGCGACCAACGGCGTGTGGGACAACTCGTTCAACGACGTCGCGAACGCCGACCAGGACGGCTTCGCCACGGACTTCCCGCCCGCCACCCAGCACCAGATCCTCGACGTCGACGGGTTCCTCGGGGTCGGCGCGGACGGCGCGCTGCGGGTCGGCGGCATGACCACCGACGCCGGCGCGTTCGGCCTGCCGCCGTCGCAGCTGCGGGACCCGGCGGTACTGCGCAAGCTCTTCAACCCCTCGGCCCGGGCCGGCGAGGCGACCTGCGGGGTCGTGACGGCCGACGCGTCGTACCTCTTCTGCGGCGTCCCGACCTTCCCCAGCAGCGGCGAGGGCACCCCGTCCGGTGGCATGATCATGCTCAAGCGCCTCGACGCCGAGCGGGTGGCCCGCCTGGGCAAGGCGATCGCGCTGCCGGTCGCGCTCGCCGGCTCCGGCGTGCGCCCCGGCGCCGAGGGCCAGCCGCGGCTGCACAGCGAGCTCGGCACCCTCGACATCGCCACCTCGATCGTCGGGGCCAAGCACATCGCGGTCGACGTCAGCATCCGCACCGTCAACGGGGACACGGTGGTGCTCGAGGTCGTCGCGGCCCGGCCGATCCACGCCGCGGCCAGCAGTACCGCCGTGAAGCTCTTCCTCTTCGTCGCCGCGGCCACCGTGGTCCTCGTGGTCGTGATGCTCTGGGCGGTGCGGGCCGCGCTGCGCCGCCGGGTCGGCCCGCTGCGGCGCACCACCGAGCAGATCATCACCTCCGGCGACCGGCTGCTGCGCATCCGCCCCGAGGGCAGCGACGACATCGCCGTGCTGGGCCGCACCATCGACGACATGCTCGACGCGATGCACGAGCAGGAGATCCGCATCCAGCAGGAGCGGGCCGCGAAAGAGGCCCAGCTCATGACCACGAACGTGCGCCAGCAGCTGGCGGAGCAGACGGTACGGCGCCGGGCCGGCGAGGTCATCGACGACACCAGCGGGGCCGTGCTGAGCGAGCTGCGCAACGTCATGCTGCAGGCCGACGAGGTGTTCTGCGCCGCCGACGCGATTGAGCAGCAGGCCAACGCGGCCGACCGGGTCACCCGCGGCGTGGTCGAGCGGGCCGTCGAGGCGAGCACCGTCATCGATGCGGTCACCAGCAGCCTCGGCCGCGTCGACGGCATCGCCAACCTCATCGCGGGGGTGGCCGGCCAGACCAACCTGCTCGCCCTGAACGCCACCATCGAGGCGGTCCGGGCCGGCGAGGCGGGCCGCGGCTTCAGCGTCGTGGCCGGCGAGGTGAAGAGTCTCGCCTCGAAGACGAAGGACTCCACCGACGAGATCACCGACACCGTCTCGGCGCTCAGCGCCAACACCAGCGCCATGTCCGGCGTCATCACCGACATGAGCCAGGGCGTCAACGCCGTCGGCGACGTGACCGCCCGGCTCAGCGAGGTCGCCGTGCGGCAGCGCTCCTCCGTGGAGCAGCTGGTCGGCAGCGTCCGCGAGGCGATCGCCCGCATCGAGACCCTGGCCCGGGTCACCGACCGCCTGGAGCGCCGCCGTCACAGCCGCGCCGCCGTCGAGGGCACGGCACTCGTGCGCCACCACGGCCAGGAGCTGCGGGCCGACCTGCTGGACCTCTCCGTCAGCGGCCTGCGCTGCGGCTTCCGCCCCGGCGAGCGCCCGCACATCGGCACCGACCTGGACCTGACCCTGCGCCTGGGCGGGGAGGAGCTGCACCTGCGTGGCCGCGCGGTGCGCCACATCGACTCCGACGAGTCCTCCGACGAGCTCGGCATCGAGTTCAGCGACGCGAGCCCCCAGACCATCGCCACCATCGGCGACTACATCCGCGCCCTGCTCGCCCCCGCCGGCACCGACGTCTCGGTGTGAGTCGTCACCCCGGCCGCGCACCTTTTATGGGGCGACGGGTGGAGCCCGGACCGTTAGGCTCCAGCCCGTGAGCGAGCGCGTGCGTGACGGGTACGTCCTGAGCACCGACCGGGACCGGGTGGACACGGCCGCGGTGCATCGGTGGCTGTCCGAGGAGTCCTACTGGGCGGCCGGGCGGGCCTTCGATGTCGTGGCGCGCTCGATCGAAGGCTCCACGCCGTACACCATCAGCACAGACGGCCGCCAGGTGGGCTTCGCGCGGGTGGTCACCGACGCGGCCACGTTCGCCTGGATCTGCGACGTGTTCGTGGACGCCGGCCACCGCGGGCGCGGGCTCGGGGTCTGGCTGGTCGACTCGATCGTCGAGGACTGCGCCGCCGGCGGGGTGCTGCGGCTGATGCTGGCCACCCGGGACGCGCACGAGGTGTACCGGCGCAGCGGGTTCGGGCCGCTCGCCGGGCCCCAGCGGTTCATGGAGCTCGACCGGCGCCCGACCCGCGACGCGATCCTGGCCGCGCTGCCGGATGTCTAACCAGCGGCCCGCCGGACGAGGTCGGCCAGCCGGGCCGCGTCGTCGGTGGTGAGGTCGGTCAGCGCGAAGGCGACCGGCCACATGGCGCCGTCGTCGAGGGCGGCCGAGTCCTGGAAGCCGAACGTGGAGTACCGCGTGTTGAACTTGCCCGCCGGCTGGAAGAAGCACACCACCTTGCCGTCGCGGGTGTAGGCGGGCTGGCCGTACCACAGCTTCGGGTTCAGCTGCGGCGCGGCCGTCGTGACGATCTCGTGGACGCGGGTGGCCAGGTCCCGGTCCTCGGGGTCGAACTCGGCGATCTTCTCCAGCACCGCGGCGGCGTCCTCCGCCTTCGTCGCGGCGGCCTTCTGTTCCTTGGCACGCTCCTTCATTGCGGCGCGTTCTTCTGCGGTGAATGCCTGCTTTGCCATACCCCAATGCTAAGAAACGACCGGGCCGCGGGCTTCTCGAAAACTGATCAACTTTGCCGTCGGCCGGCGGCAGGTTTCGCCGCCCGGCGGCCTGCTACGGCCCGTGTTACGGTGGCTCGGGCATGGCCTATGGATGGTGACGTGGTGAGAACGGGCCCTGCGGCTTCCTGCGACGGTCTGTTCCACGAAGCCGCCTTCTACTCCTCGGACGAAGAGTTCCTCGCGGTCGTGCTGCCGTTCCTGCTCGACGGCGTGGCCGCCGGCGAGCCGAGCGTCTCCATCTTCGGCGAGCGCAACCAGCGCCTGGTCCGAGCCGCCCTGGGCCCCGGCAGCGGGGTGACCTTCATCGACGGCGGCCACCACTACCTGCGCCCCGCCGCCGCCATCCGCCGCCACCGCGAGATGCTGGCCGCCTACGTCGCCGGCGGCGCGACCCAGATCCGCATCACGGGTGACGTGCCCCACCCCGGCGTCGGGGTGCCCTGGGAGTGGTGGGCGCGCTACGAGGCCGCCGTCAACGAGGTGTACGACGAGTTCCCGATGTACGGGTTGTGCCCGTACGACATCCGGACCGCCCCCGCCGAAGTGCTCGACGACGTGCGGCGCACGCACACGCACGTGGTCGCGGCCGACGGGCGGCGGTTGCCGAGCCCGGCGTACCTTCCCCCGCGCGACTTCCTCACCACCGCCGTGCCCTCCTGGACCGACCCCCTCGAGGCGACCCCGCCGGCCGTGTTCCTGGTCGACCCGACCCCGGCCGGCGCCCGCGCCGCCATCGCCGCGCTGCAGCCCGCCGCGGCCCTGCACGGCGACGAGTTCGACGGGCTGATGGTGAGCGTCAACGAGGCCGTCACCAACGCCATCGTCCACGGCCGCGCGCCGATGTGGCTGCGCGCCTGGACGGAGCCGGGCCGCATCATCGTCACGGTCACCGACCACGGCCGGGGCCCGGCCAGCCCGGTCGCCGGCCTGATGCCGGCCGGCGAGGGTCCCGGCGGCCTGGGCCTGTGGCTGGCCCACCAGCTGTGCGCGTACGTGTCCCTGCGCCCCGGCCCGGACGGCTTCACCATCCGCCTGATCGCGGCGGATCCCCAGCACTGACCCGCTGGTCATGGGCGCGGCGCGGTGGGATCGTGAGCCGGCCGTGGAACTTGGCCTACGATGACTCACTCGGCCTGGCGATCGCCGATGCGCGGGCCGTCACCGGTGGTGCGGATGCCCCCGTTCTTCGCATCAGCCGCGCCACCGATGGCGGAACGCGCCCCGGACGTGATCGTATACGATTTTCATATATGATTGTGGGGCCTGGGGGCCCTGTCAAGAGTGGATGTCGCACGTGGACCCTGAGCCCTCCAAGCACGAGCTCGCGTATCGCGAGATCCGTGTCCGCATCATCGACGGCCGATATGGCCCGGGGCACCGCCTCGTGCTCAGCAGCCTGGCCCGGGAACTGGATGTCAGCCCGGTTCCGGTCCGGGAGGCGATCCGCCGGCTGGAGGCGGAGGGCCTGGTGCAGTTCGAGCGCAACGTCGGGGCGCGGGTGGCGACGCTGCAGGACGACGAGTGGGAGCAGCTCGTCGAGATGCTGGCGCTGCTGGACGGGTTCGCGTTCGCGGCCGCGGCGCCGCGGGTGTCGGCGGCCGACCTGGCCGAGGCCCGGGAGTTCAACGGGCGGCTGCGGGCGGCGGCGTCGGCGCCGCAGGTCGACCACGGCGAGGTCATGCTGCTGCACCGGAGGTTTCACTGGGCGCTGTACCGCTGCTGCGGCAATCGCTACGTGATCGAGTCCCTGGACGGCATCTGGGACCGCATCGACGCCTCGCGGGTGCTGGTGACCCTCTACCCGGCGCTGCGCCTGAAGACGGCGGTGGACGAGCACGACGCGCTGCTGGACCGGCTGGAGCGGGGCGAGGACGACGCGAGCGTGCTGGAGGTGTGCGCCCGGGAGCACAACCTGAACGCGATCCGCACCATTCGCAAGAACGTGGGCGCGGAGCAGTAGGGAGTTCGGGGCAACATTCGAGGTAATAAGAAGACCGGCATCCACGGGGGAAGATGCCGGTCTCGCGTTCAACTATACGACGCCCTGTCGTCGTCCGCCAGTGGCAGTTTGTGTGACCGCCGGCCGGTCACCGGACGCCGGCGGGGACCTTCGGGTTGCGCAGGCCCCTGGGCAGGGTGGGCTCGTTGGCGGCGATCTCGACCTCGAGGAAGCTGGTCTCGTGCCGCTCGGCCTCGTGGGCGGCGTGGCCGCCGCGCAGGCCGAAGAGCCGCTTGGACAGCAGGATGTACAGCACCGCGGCGATGTTGATGACCAGCGCGCCGACGCGGGTGACGGTGATCTTCTCGCTCAGCTCGTAGATCTCGATCGGCAGGCCGAGCGAGGTGGCGACGACGGCGAAGTACTCGCCCCAGCGCTTGAGCATCCACAGCCCGACGCCCTCGATGAGCTGGAGGGTGCCGTAGAGGCCCAGGCCGGCGGCGACCCACAGCAGCGTCTTGGACTCGGCCTCGATGACGGTCCGGATGGTATGGATCATCGCGGAGTCCTCGAACTTCCAGCCGACCTTGTCCATGAACGGCTTGAGCAGCGGCAGGTCTTCGTTGAAGGCCCGCTCGACGCCGTCGCGGTGGCTGCGGAAGCGGAACACGCCGTAGGCGGCGGCGACGGACAGCAGGCCCTTGATGAACCGCTCCAGCGACAGCAGCCGCAGGATGAGCGCGTCGCGCAGGGCCCGGCCGCGCAGCACGATCGGCGCGCCCTCGGCGGGGCCGCTCCGGTGCGGCTCGCCGATGACGAAGTCCCCGCACCGAAGGCAGCGCCACGCGGGGCCGACCGGGGTGGTGGCGTGCAGCTTCTCCCGGAACGTGTCCTCGGTGGGGGCGTAGGTCACGTGTCCGCGGCGCGCGCAGGTGCGCAGGTTCCAATCCACGCGACCTTGATACCGCATCCGCACCACTTATTGGGTGTTAGCGCCTGCTTCATGACTGACGCGGGGCGGCGGTCCCATCGGCACGCTGGCCGTGCCCAGGGCGGCGCCGACCGCGGCGAGGGTTTCGGCGACCGTCTCCCGCCGGGTGGTCCGGCGCACCTGGACCGGCACCGCCGGCGAGGGGTGCTCCTGCCGGCTGGTGGCGACGAGCAACACGCCGACGAGAACGGCGGCGATGATCCCGTCCAGCCAGTAGTGGTTGGCGGTGCCGGCCACCACGAGCATGGTCAGGACCGGGTGGGCCAGCCACAGCCAGCGCCAGGGGGTGCGGGTGGCGTGGATGAGCCCGGCCGCGATGACGAGGGCCCAGCCGACGTGCAGCGACGGCATGGCCGCGTACTGGTTGCTCAGCGTGTCGGTCTGCGGCGGGCCGTAGACCGACGGGCCGTAGACGGCGGCGGTGTCGGTGAGGCCGAGGCCGCCGAGCATGCGCGGCGGGGCGAGCGGGAACACGAGGTGGATGACGAGCCCGGTGGCGGTCAGCCAGGCGAGGATCCGCCGGAATCGGATGTAGTGTTCGGGCCGGAAGTAGTACATGAAGACGAGGAACGCGATCGTGGCGGGGAAGTGCACGACGGCGTAGTAGACGTTCGCGGTCCGCACCAGGACCTCGGCCTGCAGCAGCAGGTGCTGCAGGTCCGCCTCGTCGGGCAGGCGCAGCGCCCGCTCGAGGTTCCAGACCAGGTGGGCGTCGTCGTAGGCCGCGCCGACCCGGCCGTCCACGGCCAGGCGGCCGACCTTGTACGCCAGGAACAGGCCGAGCACCAGCAACAGCTCGGTCCACGCGCGGGGCCGTAACCGGGTGGAATGCTGCCGTTCACCTGCTCCGACCCCGGTGTTCATCAGCTGAAGCTACCTGATGTTGCGGTCGGCGCAATATTGCCGATCGGGCACCCAATGCGTGTCGTGCGTCACGAGTTTGTTTATGCTTCAAATTTTTAGGGGGTTCCATGAGCAATCGGGCAGATCTTGCGATCGCCGCCCTGCGCACCGGGCACGACAACCTGTCGGCCCTGGTCGCCGGCCTGACCGCGGACCAGTTGACCGCCCCGTCGGCGGCCGACGAGTGGGACGTGTCGCAGGTCGTCAGCCACCTGGGCAGCGGCGCCGAGATCAACCTGGAGGTCGTCCGGGCCTCCCTCGAGGGCCGGCCCGCCCCCGAGTTCGAGTTCAACAAGGGCGTCTGGGCCCGCTGGGACGGCATGACCCCGCAGGAGCGCCAGGCGGCGTTCCCCGCGGCCAACGCCCGGCTGGTCGAGGCCTACGAGGCGTTCACGCCCGAGCAGCGGGCCGAGCACCGCGTCGACGTGGGCTGGATGCCCGAGCCGGTGGACGTGGCCACGTCCGCGCTGCTGCGCCTCACCGAGTTCGGCTACCACGACTGGGACGTGCGGGCCTCGCTCGACCCGTCGGCGGTGCTCGCCCCCGAGGCGGCCGCGCTGCTCAGCGACCGGGTCGAGGGCCTCTTCGGCTGGATCGCCAAGCCGGCCAACCTCGACGGGCGCACGGCGGACCTGCTGGTCCGGCTCACCGACACCGGCGAGACGCTCGGGCTGCACCTGGCCGAGCCGGTCGCCATCACCGCCGCGCCGGGCAACCCCGACGGTGAGCTGTCGCTGACGCTGGAGGCCTGGCTGCGCCTGGCCGCGGGGCGGCTCAAGCCGAAGTACACCCCGGCCGACGTCACCGTGTCGGGCCCGATCTCGCTCGACGACCTGCGCGCGGTCTTCCCGGGATATTAGTGGCCCGATCGGTACCGCGGGCGCAAGCCGTGGCCCGCGGTACCGATCGTGACGGCGCGCTGACTACCGCTTCGTCCGCAGGCAGAGCACGTCGCCCCTGCTGCCCTTCTCGCCCTGCCAGTACATGCTGGTCGTGTCCGACCACTGCTGGCACACGGTGCTGAACGGGCTGCTCGCCTCGCTCTGGTCCTTGTCGCCGATCTTGCCCAGCACGGTGAAGTCCGCCTCCGCGCTGTCGCACGGGACGATCCTCAGCTGGTCGGAGCCGACCTGGTGCAGGCATTCGCCGACCTTGGCATTGAGCGCCGCGTCCCGGTTGAAGAACCAGGCGGCGCCGAGGAGCACGCCGAGCAGGACGACGATCCCGACGAGGATCCTGATCTGCCGGCGCTTGCCCGGCTTGGCCGGTGGCGCGGCCGGTTCGGCGGGTGTGGTCACGTGGAGCCTCCAGGGTCCGGACGGGGGTTACCGGCGCTAGGCCTACCGGGCCCGGATTGCCCTGGCTCGCAACTGTCCGTGATCCGACGCCGGGCCTGTGCTCATGCCGGCTGCCGGAGCGCGGCTCCCAGCCGGCCTGCGCGGTGTAGCGGTACGTGATGCCCGCGATCGGCGGCCAGGCGGTGGGTGCGCACGACCAGCACGACCAGCACGCGCGGCAGGGCCGGCAGGACGGTGTCGAAGCCGGGCGGCGCGGACCGCGCTGGTCAGGCGGTCAGGAGCGCGACGGCGGCGGCGTCCAACTGGCGCAGGGTGCCGTTGCCGTCGTCGGCCCGGTAGCAGCCGCCCAGCTCGACCATGAGGTACGGCCCCGTGTCCTTCACGAACACTATTGCGAACGGCGCCTGGGGCTGAGCGCACCGCGTGGTCACCGGCGGCGCGGCGTGCACGGCCGTGACGAAGCGGCTGAGGGCGGCGCCGGACAGCGTGGTGGCGCTGCTCAGCACGCCCATCTGGAACGCGACCGATGGGTTGGCGCCCGAGATCGTATCGGCCGGGTCCAGCCGGTACCGGCACACCGCGAGCGCTGCCGGCGGCTTACCCGGATCGAACGGGGCCGCGTCGGGTGAGCGGGTCGAGCCCTCGGCGGCCTCGATCGCGATCACCGGCTTGTACTTGCCGGAGCACCCGGAGCTGACCTCCAGTTGGCTACGGGTCTGGCGTACCTTCGTCTGGCTCACCGAGCGCCACGGCAGCGCCCGGATCGCCTGTTCCACCGACGGCAGCGGCATACCGCAGGCCTGGTGCGGCAGGGCGGGCACGACCTTCCGGCCGTGCGCGTCGACCAGCGTGATGACGACCGGCACGATGGCGATCGCCGGGCAATCGGTCCCCGGATTGTCCTCGGACGGCTGGCGCAGCGCCGCGGCCAATGCGTCGAGCCCGCCGTCGGCCTGCTGCTCGTCGCGCATCTGCCATTCGCCGTCGCCGGGCACCGTGGCGACGCTGAACACGCATCGGCTGGCCGACACGGGCGCGAAGCCGGTGGGCAGCGGCTGCGGCCCGGGTTCGGCGGCGCTCGGCCCCGCGACGGGCGCGAAGCCGGGGTCGGTGCACGAGACTCCCAGCCCGCCCGGCTCCCCGGCCACGTCGGCCGTGCCCACGGAGCTTTGGCCGCTGCGTGCACAGCCGCCGATGGCGGTGAGGAGCGCGGCGCAGATCAGCACCGGCACCCATACGGCCGCGGCGCGCGGCATCCGCGGAAGGCCGCAGCGCTGCGTCGTCTCACCCATCTCCGTACCTTCCGCTCGTCCGTCCCACCACTGCGACGCGGTACGGCGCCGGCCGGTTCCCGGATGCAGGCGGCACGGCGGTGGCACCGGCCGTGCGCGGGGCATCGGGCACCGCGCACGGCCGGGCAGTGGCTCAGCGCTCGATGGGGCGGCGCAGCGAATACGTGACGGCGTGCAGGCGGTGCGGCTGGCCGATGATCATCGCCGCGCGGTCGTAGGCCTGCCAGCCCTCGGCGCCGGCGCGGTTGAGGTGGCGGAGGTCGTTGAAGCGCTCGTCGGTGCCCCAGCGCTGCACGCCGCCCGGGTGGTGGAAGACGGCGTCCCAGTCCTCGAACTTGTCGGTGCCGAGCGTCCCGGCGGCACGATACTCCAGTCGCGCATATTCCCATTGCGTCACGCGGTCCATCATGCCCGACATCGAGCGCCGCCACCGTCACGCATGTACGTGAAGTACCGTCGGAGGCATGGGCGCGCAGAGGGATCGGGACGAGACCGGGCGGGCCCGCAACGCGCGTCCGCGGGATGCGCTCGGCCGGCCGCTGCCCCGCGGGGCGCAGGGCGTGCCGACGATGCCCGACGACCTGTCGGTCACCCCCGCCGAGGCGCTCGAGCAGGCCCAGCGGCTGCTGGATGAGGGCCGGCCCTTCCACGCGCACGAGGTGCTCGAGGCCGCCTGGAAGGCGGCGCCGGAGCCGGAGCGGGAGCTGTGGCGCGGCCTGGCGCAGCTCGCCGTCGGCCTGACCCACGCCAGGCGCGGAAACGCGGCGGGCGCCGCCCGGCTGCTGGAGCGGGCGGCGCTGCGGATCGCGGCCTACCGGGACGCCCCGCCGCACGGCGTCGACGTCGCCGGCCTAGTCGCCTTCGTGGCGTCGGGCGCCGACGGGGTGCCGCGCCTGGTCACGCGGTGACCGCGGCGGGCCGGTTGATGCGGCCCGCGAGCAGCCAGGCCACGACCGGGATCTCGCCGCGTGGCCAGGACGAGCCGCGGTGGCGGCGCGTCGCCGGTCACCACGAGCCGGCCGCGCACGAACATCTGGGCGAAGCGGGCCGGCCCGCGTTGCGACATCATGACTGCTCCTGCGCGTATTGAAAGACTTCCTCGAGCGGTACCGCGAACACGCGCGCGATCAGGAACGCCGTTTCGAGCGTCGGCGAGTAGCGCCCCTGCTCGATCGCGATGACGGTCTGCCGGGTGACGCCGATGCGCTCGGCGAGGTCGGCCTGGGTCATCTCCCCGTGCGCGAAGCGCAGCGCCCGGATCGAGTTGGTGACGCGGGTCGGCTTGCCCACCGGCTCAGAACCCCCGCCGGTAGGCCACGATCTTCACGGCCGACGAGACGAGCGCGGCCAGCGAGAGCGCCAGGTACAGCGCGTTGGCGACCCAGAAGTACGGCGCCTCGCGCATCGCCAGCACGAGCGGCACCACGGCGGCGATGCTCATGACGTAGAACCCGGCGTACTCGCCGAGCCGCCCGATCGCCTTGTCCCGCTCGTCGCGCCGCACCGGCCCGCCGACGAGGCTCCCGGCCGCGATGTTGAGCAGGATCGCGGCCCCGACCGCCACGAGCATCGGCCCGGCGTAGTGCGTGTCGGCCAGCCCGGCGGCCGGCCGGCGGGCGAGCAGCACGACGGCATAGGCGACGGGCACGACGATGGCCACGATCCCGTAGATCCAGGCCCGCTTCTCCAGATAGGACATCTCGGCCCTCCATGTACAGCATCTTTGACATCCCGAAGGTAAAGCGCACCGGACGTCGTGTCAAGAATTCTTTACATGCCCGAGGTGCGTGACCGGCGGTCGAAGGCGGTCAGCGGTTGTCGATGACGCGGCGCATCTTGCCGGCCGAGCGCTCCACCGAGCCGGGTGGGAGGAGCTCCACCGCGATCGTGACGCCGATGGCGCCCTTGACCGCGCGTTGCAGGGCGTGCGCCGCGTCGCGGGCGGTGGCGGCCGTGGCGTCCGGGCGGTGTTCCACGCGGACGGTGAGGGCGTCGAGGCGGTCGCGGCGGGTCAGGACGCACTGGAAGTGGGGGGACAGGGCGGGCTCGCGCAGCAGGAGCTCCTCGATCTGGGTCGGGAAGACGTTCACGCCGCGGACGATCATCATGTCGTCGCTGCGGCCGGTGATCTTCTCCAGGCGGCGCATGGTGCGGGCGGTGCCGGGCAGGAGGCGGGTCAGGTCGCGGGTGCGGTACCTGATGACCGGCATGGCCTCCTTGGTCAGCGAGGTGATGACGAGCTCGCCGCGGGCGCCCTCCGGCAGGACCTCGCCCGTGTCGGGGTCGACGATCTCGGGGTAGAAGTGGTCCTCCCAGATGGTCAGGCCGTCCTTCGTCTCGGCGCACTCGTTGGCCACGCCGGGGCCCATGACCTCGGACAGCCCGTACACGTCGACGGCGTGCATGTCCAGGCGGGTCTCGATCTCCAGGCGCATGTCCTCGGTCCACGGCTCGGCGCCGAGGATGCCGACCTGCAGCGAACTGGCGCGCGGGTCGAGGCCCTGGCGCTCCATCTCGTCGACGATCGCCAGCAGGTACGACGGCGTCACCATGATGACGTCCGGGCGCAGGTCGCGGATCAGCGTCGCCTGGCGCTCGGTCATGCCGCCCGACACCGGCACGACCGTGCAGCCCAGGCGCTCCGCGCCGTAGTGGGCGCCCAGGCCGCCGGTGAACAGGCCGTAGCCGTAGGCGACGTGCACGATGTCGCCGGGGCGGCCGCCCGACGCCCGGATCGAGCGGGCCATGAGCGACGCCCACGTGTCGAGGTCGGCCGCGGTGTAGCCCACCACCGTCGGGCGGCCCGTGGTGCCGGACGAGGCGTGCAGCCGCAGCACCCGCTCCCGGGGCACCGCGAACATCCCGAAGGGGTAGTTGGCCCGCAGGTCGTCCTTCGAGGTCATGGGGAACCGCGAGATGCCGGACAGGTCGGTCAGGTCCGACGGGTGGACGTCGTGGGCCGCGAACGCCGCGCGGTAGTGCGGCACGTGGTCGTAGGCGTGGGAGAGCGTGGCGCGCAGGCGGGCCAGCTGCAGGGCGGCCAGCTCGTCGCGCGAGGCGGTCTCGATGGGCTCGAGGGTGCCGGGGGCGGGGGTGACGTCGCGCACGTTCCCATCCTGCACCCGCAGGTCGGCCGCCACGTGCCCGCGATCACGTCGCATTGAGCCGAGATGATCTTTCTGGATCGATACAGTAGGTCGTGACAGCCGATCGCCACGAAGGAGTACGACACCGATGAAGACCGCAGCCCGCAGGATTCGCGCCGCCGTCGCCGCCCGCCGCGCCCGGGGCCGGCTGGCCCACGAGATCGCGGAGTACCGGACCCCGGCCGAGCGCCTCGAACTCGACCTCGTGCTGGGCCGGCACACCGAGGCGCAGATCGCGGAGATCGACGCCATCCTGCGCGGAGCCTGAGCCTGGACGCCGGCCCGCATCGCGCTGCGGGCGACGGGCGAGCCACGGGACTCGGCCCGAGCCGGCTCACAGCGCCGCGGCGGCCGCCTCGACGGTGTCGTAGAGCGCGAAGACCTTGTCCAGGCCCGTGATCCGGAACACGCGGCGGACCCGGTCGTCGGTGCACGCCACGGCCAGCCCGCCGCCGGTCTCCCGGGTCCGGTTGTACGCCCCGATGAGCACGCCCAGCGTGACCGAATCCATGAACGTGACCGCGGTCAGGTCGATGACCAGGGTGGCGTGCTGGTCCAGGGCCGTGCCGACCGCCTCGCGCAGCGCGGGCGCGTTGCCGACGTCGAGCTCCCCTTCGGCCCGCACCACGCCGTGCCCGCCGGCCGACCCGATCGTGAACGCCACGCGTAGACCGTAGCGGTGACCCGCGTCGCTGGCAGGGCGGGGTGGTCCCGGGCGGGTTACTGTGGGGCAACCTGTATCGGAAGGGGCACGATGCGCAACGATCCGGCCGTGCCGATCGAGATCCTCCTGGTCGAGGACGATCCCGGGGACGTGCTCATCACGCGCGAGGCGTTCGCCGATCACAAGGTCCGCAACCGCCTCACCGTGTGCAGCGACGGCGCCGAAGCGCTGCGCCTGCTGCGGCGCGAGGGGCGCTACGCCGCCGCCGCGCGCCCCGACATCATCCTGCTCGACCTGAACCTGCCCGGCGTCGACGGGCGCACGGTGCTGGCCGAGGTGCGCGCCGACCCCGACCTGTCCCGCATCCCGGTGGTCGTGCTCACCGCGTCGAGCGCCGAGGAGGACTACCTGCGCAGCCACGAGCTGATGGTCGACACCTACATCGCCAAGCCGGTCGACTTCGCCGGCCTCATGCACGTCGTGCGGCGCATCGAGGCCTTCCACATCAGCGTGCGGCGCGTGGCCACGGGTTAGTCGATGGCGTTGCGGGAGATCGCCTCGGAGTACCAGCGGCCGCTCGCCTTGATGGTGCGCTCCAGGGTCTGGTAGTCGACCCGGATGAGGCCGAAGCGGCGGCTGAAGCCGAAGGCCCACTCGAAGTTGTCCAGCAGCGACCACACGAAGTAGCCGCGCAGGTCGACGCCGGCCGCGATGGCCTCGTGCACGGCGGCCAGGTGGGCGCGCAGGTAGGCGATGCGCTCCGGGTCGTCGATGCCGCCGTCCGGGCCGACCCGGTCGTCATAGGCGGCGCCGTTCTCGGTGACGTAGATCGGCCGGTCGCCGTAGTCGCGGCGCACCCGCAGCAGCAGGTCGCGCAGGCCCGTCGGGTCGATCGACCAGCCCATGTGGGTGACCGGGCCCGGGGTGGGGTGGAACTGCACGGCCTGGGCGGTCGGGTAGGGCGTCGCGTGGTCCAGCTGCCCCGCCGGCGCCGCGCTGACCAGGTCGGGCTGGTAGTAGTTCACGCAGATCGCGTCGACCGGCGCGCAGATCGTGGCCAGGTCGCCCGGGCGCACGAAGTGCCAGTCGGTGAGCTCGCGGGTGTCCTCGACGATGTCGGCCGGGTACTCGCCGCGCAGGATCGGGTCGAAGAAGATCCGGTTCAGCAGCCCGTCGATGCGCCGGGCGGCGTCGGCGTCCTGCGGCGACGGGGTCAGCGGCCGCACGGCCCCGCAGTTCAGCGCGACCGACACCTGGCCCGCCACGCCGGCGCCGCGCAGGGCGGCCACGCCGAGGCCGTGGGCGAGCAGCAGGTGGTGGGTGGCGGTCAGGGCGCCGACGTGGCCGCGGCGGCCCGGCGCGTGCCCGCCGGTGCCGTAGCCGAGGAAGGCCGAGCACCACGGCTCGTTGAGCGTGTTCCACAGCGCGACCCGGTCGCCCAGGCGGGCCGCCACCGCGGCGGCGTAGTCGCCGAAGCGCAGGGCGGTCTCGCGGCTGGTCCACCCGCCGGTGTCCTCGAGCTCCTGGGGGAGGTCCCAGTGGTAGAGCGTGGCCACCGGGCGCACGCCCGCGGCCAGCAGCTCGTCGACCAGGCGGTCGTAGAAGTCCAGGCCGGCCTCGTTGACGCCGGCGCCCCCGGCCGGGCGGATCCGCGGCCACGCGATGGAGAAGCGGTACGCCGAGAGCCCGAGCTCGGCCATCAGCTTCACGTCGTCGCGGTAGCGCAGGTAGTGCCCGGTCGACGTGGCGCCCGTGTCGCCGTTGTCGATCCGGCCGGGCTGGGCCGAGAACGTGTCCCAGATCGACGGGGTGCGGCCGTCGGCGGCCACCGAGCCCTCGATCTGGTAGGCGGCCGTGGCGGCGCCCCACCAGAAGTTCGAGGGAAAGGCCAGCCGGCCCGTCGTGGCCTGCACCGCCGTCGTGCTCACACGTATCACCCCGTGTCCTGAGTACCGGCTTGGAGAGCGCTCTCCAAGTTGCGTGACCAGACTGCGACGTGCCGTGGCCGGGTGTCAAGGTCCGGTCGGGCGGGCATCCCGGCGTACACCGCCAAAACGGTCCTAAGGCCCAGTCGGGCACTTGACACGGTGGAAACGGCGGGGCAACACTGCGACCTACCGGAGAGCGCTCTCCAAACCGCCAATGCGCTTCTCCTCACACCCCAGCAAGGAGCCTCTCGTGCATCCGGCGCACACGTCCGCCCCCGTCTGGCGGAAACTCCTGACATCGCGATGGCGCATTGCCCTTGTGGCCGCCGTCGTCGCCGCCGTCGCCGTCGTGGTCGCGCCCTTCGCGCGCGCCGCCGACGGCCTGATCTCGCAGGGCAAACCGGTCACGGCCTCGTCGGTGCAGGACGACCTGGCCGCCAGCAACGTCAACGACGGCAACGACGGGACCCGCTGGGGCAGCCAGTGGAGCGACCCGCAGTGGATCCGCATCGACCTCGGCGCGACCGCCACGATCAGCCAGGTCACGCTGCAGTGGGAGGGCGCCTACGGCAAGGCCTTCCAGATCCAGACGTCGGCCGACGACCAGAACTGGACCGACATCTACTCCACCACGACCGGCACCGGCGGCACGCAGACGCTCAGCGTCAGCGGCTCGGGCCGGTACGTGCGCATGTACGGCACGGCTCGGGGCAGCGGCTACGGCTACTCGCTGTACGAGTTCAAGGTCTACGGCTCCTTCACCAGCGCCAACCCGTCCTCGGGCGCGTGCGGCACGACGAACGTGGCCCAGGGCAAGACGGCCACCGCCTCGTCGTCCGAGGGCGCCGGCAACGGCCCGCAGTACGCCTTCGACGGCGACCCCGGCACCCGCTGGAGCAGCCAGTTCAGCGACCCGCAGTGGATCCAGGTCGACCTCGGCTCCACCCAGTCCATCTGCCAGGTGGTGCTGCAGTGGGAGGCGGCCTACGCCAAGGCCTTCCAGATCCAGACCTCGGCCAACGGCACGAGCTGGACCGACGTGTACTCCACCACGACCGGCACCGGCGGCACGCAGACCATCCCGGTGTCCGGCAGCGGCCGCTACGTGCGGATGAACGGCACCGCCCGCCCCGGCGGCTACGGCTACTCGCTGTGGGAGTTCAAGGTCTTCACCAGCGGCACCGGCCCGACCCAGTCGGCCTCGCCGAGCCCGACCCCGAGCACCTCCACGTCGCCGACGCAGGACCCCGGCTGGACCACGGTGTGGAGCGACACCTTCGACGGCGCGGCCAACACCTCGCCGTCGGGCACGAACTGGCTCATGCGCACCGGCACCCAGTTCCCGGGCGGGGCGGCCAACTGGGGCACCGGTGAGGTCGAGACCGCCAGCAACAGCACGGCCAACGTGTACCTCGACGGGGCCGGCAAGCTCAACATCAAGGCCATCCGCGACGGGGCCGGCAACTGGACCTCGGGCCGGCTGGAGACCCAGCGCACCGACTTCCAGGCCAACCCGGGCGAGCAGGTCAAGTTCACCGCCCTGATCAAGCAGCCCGACGTCGCCAACGGCGCCGGCTACTGGCCGGGCTTCCGGGCCACCGGCGCGGCCTACCGCGGCAACTTCAACAACTGGCCCGGCGTCGGCGAGACCGACATCATGACCGACGTCAACGGCCGCAGCCAGCTCGCGCAGACCCTGCACTGCGGCACCGCGCCGGACGGGCCCTGCGGGGAGTACAACGGCCGCAGCTCCGGCCTGGCCAGCTGCGTCGGCTGCCAGACCGGCTACCACGAGTACACCCAGGTCATCGACCGGACCAAGACCGACGAGGAGATCCGCTTCTACCTCGACGGCAAGCAGTCCTGGGTGGTCCGCGAGTCCCAGGTCGGCGTCACCGCGTGGGACGCCGCCGTGCACCACGGCTTCTACCTGCGCTTCGACCTGTCCATCGGCGGCTCGCTGCCCAACGCGATCGCCGGCTTCACCACCCCGACGCCGAACACGACCTCCGGCGGCGTGCTGTCCGTCGACTCGGTCACCGTGTCCAAGGCGACCGGCACCACGCCCGCCGCGATGACCGACCCGGCGACGCCGGCCGGCCCGAGCGTGGTCAAGGTGACCGGCAGCCAGGGCAACTGGCAGCTGCAGGTCGGCGGCCAGCCGTGGGAGGTCCGCGGCCTGACCTACGGCCCGCCGCAGGGCGCCGCCGACGGCTACATGCGCGACCTGCACAACATGGGCGTCAACACGATCCGCACCTGGGGCGTCGACGACGCGCAGACCCCGGAGCTGCTCAACCGGGCGGCCCAGCAGGGCATCAAGGTGATCGTCGGGCACTGGCTCAACCAGGGCGCCGACTACGTCAACGACACCACCTACAAGAACAACACCAAGACCGAGATCGTCAACCGGGTCAACGCCCTGAAGAACAACCCGGGCGTGCTCATGTGGGACGTCGGCAACGAGGTCATCCTCACCATGCAGGACCACGGCCTGTCCGCCGCCGACGTCGAGGCGCGCCGCGTGGCGTACGCCAAGTACGTCGACGAGCTCGCCGTGGCCATCCACGCCGCCGACCCGAACCACCCGGTCACCTCGACCGACGCCTACACCGGCGCCTGGCCCTACTACAAGGCGCACTCCCCGCACCTGGACCTGCTGGCCGTGAACTCCTACGGCGCCATCGGCAACGTCAAGCAGGACTGGATCAACGGCGGGTACACCAAGCCGTACGTCGTCACCGAGGGCGGCCCGTCCGGCGAGTGGGAGGTCCCCAACGACGTCAACGGGGTCCCGACCGAGCCGACCGACGTGCAGAAGCGCGACGGCTACACGGCCAGCTGGAACGCCATCAAGTCGCACCCCGGCGTGGCCCTCGGCGCGACCGAGTTCCACTACGGCCTGGAGAACGACTTCGGCGGCGTGTGGCTCAACACCTTCGGCGGCGGCTGGCGGCGCCTGGGCTACGGGGCGCTCAAGCAGGCCTACACGGGCTCCCCGCTGGCCAACACGGCCCCGCAGATCACCTCGATGACGGTGAGCAACCAGACCGCGGTGCCGGCGGGCAGCCAGTTCACGGTGAACGTGGCCGTGAACGACCCCGACGGCGACGCGATCCGCTACAACATGATGGCCAGCGACAAGTACATCAGCGGCGGCACCGGCTTCCGCAACGTGAACTTCACGGAGAACGGCACCACGTTCACGGTGACCGCGCCGGAGACGATGGGCGTGTGGAAGATCTACGTCTACGCGTTCGACGGCCAGGGCAACGTCGGCATCGAGACCCGCTCCTTCAAGGTCGTGGCGCCGTCGATCCCGGGCACCAACATCGCGCTGAACAAGACGGTGACGGCCTCGTCCTACCAGCCGACCGGCAGCAACGGCCCGCAGCTGCCCTCCTACGCCACGGACGGCAACTACGGCACCCGCTGGGCCAGCGAGTGGGTCGACACCGCCTGGTGCACCGTGGACCTGGGCAGCAAGCAGGCGTTCAACAAGGTGTTCCTCGCCTGGGAGGCCGCCTACGCGAAGAGCTACCAGATCCAGGTGTCCGACGACAACGTGAACTGGACGACGATCTACTCGACCACCGCCGGTGACGGCGGGTTCGACGACATCAACGTCAACGGCAACGCGCGGTACGTCCGGATGAACGGGCTGGTCCGGGCCACGGCGTACGGATATTCCCTCTGGGAGTTCGGCGTCTACCGGTAACCGTTCCATCGCGGAAGCGCTCTCTGGGGATTTGCCCCGGAGAGCGCTTTCCGCGTTCGTGCTATAAAAGCGCGTGATGAGCGAAAAACGGCGACCGACCCTGGAGGACGTCGCGGAGGCCGCGGGGGTGTCCCGGGCCACCGTGTCGCGGGTCATCAACCGCGTGCGCAACGTCGACCCGAAGCTGCACGAGATCGTGTGGCAGGCGGTCGACGCCACCGGCTACGTGCCCAACCGGGCCGCGCGTTCGCTCGTCACGCGCCGCAGCGGCACGGTCGCGCTGGTCGTCTCCGACGCCGTGTCGCACGACGACGACCCCTTCATGCGCCGCTTCTTCGCCGACCCGTTCTTCGGCCGCATCGTCGGCGGCGTGATGAGCGTGCTGCGCCCCAAGGGCGTGCAGCTGGCCCTGCAGATCGTCGGCACGCAGGAGGCCCGCACCCGGCTCGTCGGCGACCTCGGCCAGGGCCAGGCCGACGGCGCCGTGGTGCTGTCCCTGCACCCCGACGACACGCTCCCGCAGCAGCTGTGCGACGCCGGCATCGCCGCCGCCCTGGTCGGCCGCCCCGCGCAGCCGGTGCCGATCTCGTACGTCGACCTGGCCAACGACGCCGGCGGCGCCCTGGCCGCCGAGCACCTGCTGGGCCGCGGCTGCACCCGCCTCGGCATGATCACCGGCCCGGCCCACGTGCCCGCCTCCCAGGACCGCCTGACCGGCTTCCGCCAGGCCCTCGCCCGCCACGGCCACGCCTGGTTCCCGATCGCCGAGGGCGGCTTCACCTACGAGTCCGGCGAGTCCGCGATGCTCGCCCTGATGGCGGAGCACCCCGGCCTCGACGGCGTGTTCGTCGCCAACGACCTCATGGCCCAGGGCGCGCTGATGGCCCTGCGCACCCGCGACGTGCGGGTCCCCGGCGACGTGGCCGTGGTCGGCTTCGACGACAGCAGCGCGGCCCTGGACGCCCGCCCGCAGCTGACCACCGTGCGCCACCCCCTGGAGGACATGGCCGCCGAGACCACCCGTCTCGTCCTGGCCCGCATCGACGACCCGTCGCTGCGCGTCGAGTCGGTCATCTTCGACCCGAAGCTCGTGGTGCGCCAGTCGGCGTAGGGGGTTTACTGGCTCTCGTGGACGCTGACATCGTCGTTGATGCCGCACTGGTACGGCACGTGCTCCGTCACCAGCATCCCGACCTCGACGGCCCGCTGACCCTGGCCGCGTCCGGCTGGGACAACGCCATCTTCCGGCTCGGCTCCTCGCTGGCCGTGCGGCTGCCCCGCCGCTCGGTCGCCGCCTCGCTGGTGCGCAACGAGCAGCGCTGGCTGCCGCTGCTGGCCCCGTCGCTGCCGGTGCCGGTGCCCGTGCCGGTGCGCATCGGGGTGCCGATGGAGGCGTACCCGTACCACTGGAGCATCACCCCCTGGCTGGACGGCACCGTCGTGGCCGCCGGGCCCGTCGGCCCGCGCGCGGCGTTCGCCGAGCAGCTCGCCGGGTTCCTCAACGCCCTGCACGTGCCCGCGCCGGCGCAGGCGCCGGCCAACCCGGTGCGCGGGGTGGCGCTGTCGGCCCGGTCGGCGGCGATGGCCGAGCGCTTCGCCACGGGCCGGGTGCCGCTGTCCCTGCGCCCGCTGTGGGACGAGCTGGTGGCCGTGCCCGGCTGGGCCGGCCCGCCGGTGTGGGTGCACGGCGACCCGCACCCCGGCAACCTCCTGGCCGCGCCCGACGGCTCCCTGGCCGCGGTGCTGGACTTCGGGGACCTCACGGCGGGGGACCCGGCCACCGACCTGGCCGCGGCGTGGCTGGTCTTCGACGCCCCGGCCCGGGCGCTGTTCCGCGCCGCCCTGGGCTCGCGGGTCGACGAGGACACCTGGCAGCGGGCCCGGGGCTGGGCCCTGAACATCGGCGCCGCGTTGGTCGTGGACGCGACCGGCACGCCGCAGATGGCGGCCGTCGGCGCGCACGCCCTGGCACAGGTGCTGGAGAGCGCTCTCCCAAGATCTGACAATGGTTGACACGGCCCTGTCCAGGCGGGAGACTTTGCGCAACGGAGAGCGCTCTCCAACGGATCGGGTGCCGGCGGAGCGTGCTCCTCCGGGGCGGCCAGTGCGGCGGGTCTAGCGGGCCCGACGGGGACTGACTGGGTCGCCCGGCCGGTGGCGCACGGGCAGCGGCCGATTCGGGCCGGTCATCCAGGCGGGGGCCGTCCGAGCGGGCCGATGTCTCCGGGCGGGGACGTTTGCCCGCCCCGGCCAGGGCGCGTGCCGCCGTGGCGGTGACCGGGTTGGGGTCATCGCCGCCGGGGCCGCGGCGGTCCACCAGCGGGCTCTGGGCGCCCGGGACCGCCGCGACCGCGGACACCGTGTCTTGGAAGGGCCACCGCCATGCGCCTGCCAATGTTCCTCGCCCCGCTGCTGCTCCTGGCCGCCTGCACCGCCCCGGCACCGCCCGCGCCCGCGCCGGCCGCGCCGTCGGCGCCCGCGGAGTTCGGCGGCACCGACATCGCCTGGGTCGAGCTCATGATCCCGATGGACGAGCAGCTGCTGCCGGTGCTCGACCTCGTGCGCCGGCGCTCGTCGGACCAGCGGCTCGTGGCCCTCGCGGGCGAGCTGCAGGGCGTGTACGACGGGGAGCTGCCCCGCCTGCGCGCCCTCTCCGACCAGGCCGGCCTGCCGAAGGACAACCCGCACAAGGGTCACAAGATGCCGGGGCTGGTCGACGCCGACCGGCTGGCCGCCCTGCAGTCCGGCCCGGCGGCGTCCTTCGACCGCGAGGCCGTCGAGTGCCTGCGCGAGCACCTGACCCAGCTCGCCCAGCTGGCCGCGAGCGAGCTCAGCAACGGCACCAGCCCGACGGTGAAGACCCTGGCCACGCAGGTCCGCCAGACCCGGACCGACGCCGGCGCCAAGCTGCCGCAGTAGCGGGCTCAGCTACGGCGGATCGCGCAGGTCACGGGAGTCGGGGCCGATCGGGCCGGCAGGTCAGGCGCCGGCGCGGTGTGCGTCGACCAGGTCCAGCAGGGCGCGCACGGCGGCGCTCGGGCGGCGGGCCGCGGCGGTGGCCACGGCGAAGGTCCAGCGCAGGCGGGCGTCCACCGGCAGGATGCGCAGCGCCGGCTCGTCGGGGATCATGAAGCGCGGGATCAGGGCGACGCCGAGGCCCTCGCGGACGTAATGCCGTACCGTCGCGATGTCCGCGACCTCCAGGGCCACCCGGCGGCGCAGCCCGGCCGCCGCGAAGCCGCGGTCGACCTCCGTGCGGTTGCCGTAGCCCGGCGGGGAGTCCACGAACGGCTCGTCGGCCAGGTCGGCCAGGCTCAGGCGGTCGCGGGCGGCGAGCGGGTGGGCGGCGGGCAGCACGGCGACGATGGGCTCGGCCGCGAGGGTGCGCATCGACAGGCCGGCCGGTGCGCGGCCGGACAACGACAGGAACGCGACGTCCAGCTCGCCGTCCAGCAGGTCGGCGGCCAGGCCCGCGGAGCCGGTGGGTGCGGCCCGCAGGCGCAGGTCGACGGCCGGGTGGGCGGCGCGGAAGTGGCCCAGCAGGCCGGGCAGGTCGACGAAACCGACCGAGATCAGCGTGCCGATGCGCAGCGTCCCGCGCAGGCCGCCGCGGACCTCGGCGACGGCGTCGCGGGCGGCCTGGGCGGCGTCGATGGTGGCGCGGGCCTCCGGCAGGAGGGCGGCGCCCGCGTCGGTGAGCAGGACCCGCTGGGAGTTGCGCTCGAACAGCTGGGCGCCGAGCTCGCGCTCCAGCGCCCGCACGGCGGCGGAGACCCCGGACTGCACGACCCGCAGGCGCTGGGCCGCCCGCGTGAAGTTGCGTTCCTCGGCGACCGTCACGAAGTACACCAGATGCCGCAGTTCCACGCCCGGCATCATCGCATCCCGTGATGCTCCCTAGCACGAACATTCGTTGGCGGTGCTGATACTGTCGGGGCAGATTGTTGACATGACCACGATGCTGTCCCGCCCGAAGGCGCCTTCCGGCCACGGGCGCCGGCTCACGCACGAGCAGGGCTTCTGGGCGATCGCGCTCGCGTTCGCCGTGTCGCTCGCGTTCACCGTCGTGCCGACGCCGCTCTGGGCGCTGTACCAGCGCCACGACGGCTACTCGACGATCGCCGTCACGGTCGCGTTCGCCGCGTACGCGTTCGGCGTCATTGCCAGCCTCTTCCTCGCCGGGCACGTCTCGGACTGGCTGGGCCGCCGCCGCGTGCTGCTGCCCGCCGTGCTCCTCGAGGTCGTCGCGGCGGTGCTCTTCCTGGTCTCGACCGACCTCGGCGTGGTGATCGTGGCCCGGGTGCTGTCCGGCCTCGGCATCGGCATGATCACCGCCACGGCCACCGCCCACCTGTCCGAGCTGCACGCCGCCGCCCGCCCCGGCGCCGGCCGCGCGCGGGGCGACCTGGTGGCGACCGTGGCCAACCTCGGCGGCTTCGCGTTCGGCCCGATCGCGTCCGGCCTGCTCGCCCAGTACGTTTCCGGGCCGCTGCGCACGCCGTACGTCGTTTTCCTGGTCCTGCTGCTGGTGGCCGCGCTCGCCGTGGCGCTGGCGCCGGAGACGGTCGCCGTGCGGTCGCGCCGCTACCGCCCGCAGCGGGTGGACGTGCCGGCGGCGGCCCGCCCCCGCTACTATGCCGCGGCCGCCGGCGCCTTCGCCTCGCTGTCGGTGCTCGGCCTGTTCACGTCCCTGGCCCCGGCCTTCGTCGCCGGCACCCTGCACCACCCGTCGCGGGCCCTGGCCGGCGCGGTGGCGTCGATGGTCTTCGGATCCGGGGCGATCGCGCAGGTACTGCTCCGTCGCCGCCCCACCCGCGACCAGCTCGCCGCCGGCCTGACCCTGGTCGTCCTCGGCCTGGTGACGCTCACGGCCGCGGTCTGGGCGCAGTCCCTCCCGGCGTTCCTGGCCGGCGGCATCCTGGCCGGCGCCGGCGCGGGCGCCCTGCTCAAGGGCGCGATCTCCACCGTGGCCGACCTGACCCCCGCGGCGGTCCGCGGCGAGGCCCTGGCCGGGCTCTTCCTCGGCGGGTACCTCGGGCTGGCCTTCCCCGTGCTCGGCCTCGGCATCCTGACGCAGGCGGTGAGCGCCCCGGCCGCGCTGCTGGGCTTCGCCGCGGCGATCACGGCCCTGGCCGTCGCGGTGAGCCGCCCCCTGCTGCGCCGGTAGGCGCGTGCCCGGGCTGCTCGCACGCGGTGAGCCGCCCCCTGCTGTGCCGGTAGGCGTGCGTCCGGGCTGCTCGCACGCGGTGGGCCGCCCCCGGTTGCGCCGGTAGGCGTGCCCGGGCGGCTCGCAGGTTCGGGAGCGATCGAGTGAGGCCCGGCACAAATCCGGTTCGGCGGTGGCGGCCGGGGCGGCCCATGTTTTTAGACTGACTGGTCAGTTCAAACGTGGAGGCTGTCGTGGCCGATCAGGTGCTGCTCGCCGAGGGACTCGGGGCCCGCACGCGGCGCGGGTGGGTGTTCCGGGATGTCGACCTCGCCGTGGAGGCGGGGGAGTTCGTCACGCTGTCCGGGGCGGCCGGCAGCGGGCGGACCTCGCTGCTGCTCGCCCTCGCCGGGCACTTCAGGACCAGTGCCGGGAGCGTGCGGCGCAGCGCGCCCGCGGCGCTCGGCTTCGTCGCCGGGGTCAACGAGCCCGAGCCGGGGCTCACCGTGGCCGAGCACGTCGAGGAGCGGCTCGTGCTGCTCGGGCGGGCCTCCTGGTCGCTTCGCAAGCGCCGGCGGCAGGCGCTCGATCGGCTGGTCGACGTACCGCTGCGGCCCGAAACCCTCGGCAGGGACCTCGACCCGCTCGGGGCGCACCTGCTGTGCCTGGCCCTGGCACGGGTCAACGAGCCGGGCATCATCCTCGCCGACGACGTCGACAGCGGACTGTCCGAAGTGGAGCGGCGCACCCTCGTCGAGGCGCTGCGCGACACCGGGGCGGCCGTCGTCGTCACCGCGCGCGAGGACGTGGCCGCGTGAACCTGTTCGAGCTGCGCCGGTTCCTCCGGGCGCCGATCACCATCGCCGCGCTGGTCGTGCTGGCCCTCATCCCGCTGCTCTACGGGGCACTCTACCTGTGGGCGTTCTGGGACCCGTACGGCAACCTGCGCCACATCCCCGTCGCCCTCGTCAACGAGGACCGGCCCGCCAAGGCCGCCGACGGCACCACCCTCGAGGCCGGCAAGGACCTCGCCGGCGAGCTGCGGCACCGCGACGTCTTCGGCTGGCAGCCGGCCACCGCGCAGCAGGCGAGGCAGGGGCTGCAGGACGGGCGGTACCAGCTCGTCTTCGAGATCCCCGCCGACTTCTCGGCCTCGCTCGTCACCCCGCCCGACCCGGGCAAGGACCCGCGGCGGGGACGGCTGACGGTGATCAGCGACGACGCCGCCAACTACCTGGCCGGGCAGCTGTCCCGCAGCGTCTTCACCGAGGTGCGGGCCGGGGCGTCGAGCACGGCGGCGCGGCGGTACTTCGACCGCATGCTCATCGGCTTCACCGACCTCAAGACGCGCACCCAGCAGGCCGCGGACGGAGCTTCGCAGCTGGCCGGCGGGGCCGCCGACGCGCAGGGCGGGGCCGGGAGCCTCGCCTCCGGCGCCGACCAGGCCCACGCCGGGGCCGGGCGGCTCGACCACGGGCTCGCGCAGGCGGCGCAGGGGTCCCAGCAGCTCTACGACGGCCTGGTCGCCCTCGACGCGGGCGCCGCGCAGCTGGCCGACGGCACCGCCCAGGCCGCGGCCGGCGGGCGGCTGCTGGCCGGGAAGGTCGACGCCGCGGCGGACAAGGCCGAGCCGGCGCTGCGCGACAACGCCGAGCAGATCGCGGCCGCCGCGAACGCCATCGCCGACGGCGCCGACCTCATCCTCCAGCACCTCGACGCGCTGCCGGCCCTGGCCCGCCAGGCCGCCCAGGCGCACGCGGACCTGATCGCGCTGGGGAAGCGGTACCCGGACATCACCTCCAGCGCCGAGTACCAGGCGGTGCTGTCGGCGGCCGACGCGGCGCAGCAACTGCAGGCCCGGCTCGACACCGGAGACCTCGCGGCGCTGCGCGAGCAGATGGCCGCCGTCGCCGCGACCGCCCGGCAGGTCGCCCGGGCCGCGCCGCACCTCGCCGACGACGTGGCCGCCGCGCGCAAGCAGGTCGACACGCTGGCCGACGGGCTCGATGCCCTTGCCGGCGGAGCTTCGCGGCTGCACGCCGGGAC
>NZ_JBFAZW010000097.1:0-39894 GCF_040682015.1 Dactylosporangium sp. NPDC051485 | reverse complement strand
GCCGGCGAGCGCGGCGTCGCCGCCCGGGTCGCGGGTCCCCGGGCCCGGCGTGCGGCCGCAGACACCCGAGGAGCGGCAGCGCGACATCGAGCTGCTGCACGGGCATCCCGCGTTCGGCTCGGAGGACGGCGAGCGGCTCCGTCAATGGGTGGCCGCGTGGACCATCGAGCTCGGCGGCGTGGAGGTCGCGATCGAGAGCATCCCGCCGCACTGCGCCTACATCTTTGCGCGGCTGGCCCGCACCTGTGCTCGCGAGTACGCGGAGTTCGTCGCCCAGGTCGATCCACAGGCCCGCTGACCGCGGCGCCGGCCCGTCGCGGGCTCGACCGTAGCGACCACCCGGCTCGTCCGCCAGGCGCGCCGCATGGATGGACCCGGCGAGGACGCCCTGGCGCGGCGGCCACGCGGGCCGTTCGTGCCCCGCGGGTTGCGGGTCGTCGCTGCACGTTGAAATCGGCGGACCGACTCACTAGGTTCTGGCGTCAGAAGTCCTGCTGATGTCACGGGGGAGATCATGATGGCTTCGATGGCATGTCCACGGCTGTCTTCCGGCAGAACCGATAGGTGAGCGGCCATCAACCGCCGAACCGACGCCACAGGGGAGTGGAGGGTGTCGGGCCGATCGGCGCCGACCGAATCTGACTCGTTTGTGCGAGACGCACCGACCGTCCTTTCCTACGCCGCGCTGGGCTGCTTCACGTTCTGGCTGTACGCCTTCGGACCGGCCGTCACGCTGCTGCGTGACGAGTGGCGGTTCTCCTATTCGATCCTCGGCGCCTACCAGGTGTTCTGGGCGGGCGGCGCGGCCGTCGCCGGAGCCGCGTTCGCCTGGGCGGCGCCCCGCCTGGCGAAAGGCCCGCTGCTGTGGTGCTCGGCCCTGGCCACCGTCATCGGTGCGGGCCTGTTCACGCTCGGCGGCGGCGTGGCGGCCACCCTGGCCGGCGCGGGAGTGTTCGGCGCGGCCGGGACGATGCTGCTGACCGTGGTCCAGGCGATCCTGTCCGACCGGCATCGTGACCGCAGGGACCGGGCGCTGACCGAGGCCAACATCGGCGCCGGCGCCTCTTCGGTGTTCGCGCCGCTGGTGCTCGGCGGGCTCGCGGCGAGCGTGCTGGGCTGGCGCGCCACGTTCGCGCTGCCGGCGCTCGTCCTCGCGGTGCTGTGGCTGCGCTACCGCCGCCTGCCGCTGCCGGCGCGGTCCGAACGCCACACCGCCACGGGGTCCGGCGGGCTGCCGATGGCCTGCTGGTTGTTCGCCGTCCTGACCGCGATCAGTTCGGCCATCGAGTTCTGTCTGGTGTACTTCGGCCCGCAGATGCTCATCGCCGCCGGCCTGTCGGCCACGGCCGCCAGCACCGCGCTGAGCAGCAACTACCTCGGCATCCTGGTCGGGCGGCTGTTCGGCGCCCGGCTGATCCGCCGCGCCGGGCGCAGCGTCGCGCTCATGTGGGCCTCGCTGGCGGTCACCCTCGCCAGCGTCGTGCTGTTCTGGCTCACCGACCGGCCGGCGCTGGCGATCGTGGCGCTGTTCCTGTGCGGGGTCGGCATCGCGAACCTCTACCCGCTCGGCCTGGCGCTGACCCTGGACGCTGCCGAGGGGCGCGAGGACCAGGCCAACGCCCGCTCACAGGTGATCCTCGGCGCGATCGCCGCCGTCTCGCCGTACCTGCTCGGCAGCCTGGCCGACCAGCGCGGGCTGACCACCGCCTTCGGGCTCGAACCGGTGCTGATCGGCGTCTGCGTCCTGCTGCTGTGGGCCGGACTCCGCACGCGCCACCGCGCCGCGGTACCGGCGACCGTTCCCAGCAACCTGGCGGAGTAGCACTCCGCCGTCGTCACCCGGATCTTGCGCTGACGGCTCACGAGAGGTGCAGGCTTTGCTTACCGTTCTCGACATCGGTGGCACACACGTGCGCTGGACCCAGTGGTCCCCGCAGCACGGGCTCGGCGAGGTCAGCTGCGTGTCGTCGCCGAGCTTCTCCCGGCACGCGCGGGCGTCCGCCGGCGAGCTGCAGGCCATGCTGGTCCGCGTGATGGCCGATGCGGTGCCGCCCGGCGGTGTCGCGGGCGTGTCGTTCGGCGCCGCGCTCGACCATCGGACCGGCACGGTGTACGCGTCCGCCCCGCTCTGGGGGGCCCACTCGCGCCCCTTCGACCTGCGCACGGCGCTGCGTGCGGCCAGGCCCGACGTGCGCTGGCACGTCGTCAACGACGTCACGGCCGCCCTGCTGCACCTGGCGAGCACGCCGGTGGCCCAGGGCCTGCGCAAGATCCAGCTCGCGACGATCAGCACCGGCATCGCCTGCCGCACGATCGACCAGCGCACCGGCGAGATCCCGGTCGACGGTTGCGGACTGCAGGGCGAGATCGGCCATCTGCCGGCGGCGGTGGCCATCGACGGGGTACCCGTGGAGCTGCTCTGCGCCTGCGGCAAGCCGCAACACGTGGCGGCCTTCGCATCGGGGCCGGGCATGGCGCGGCTCGGCGCGGTCCTGCGGCAGCGGCGCGGCCGCGACTGGGATGCCTCGGTGCTCGGCGCGCGGCTGGCCGGCGGCGAGCCGTTCGAGGCGGCGCTGGTGGACGCGCTGGACGCCGGCGACCCGCTCGCCGGCGAGCTGCTCGACGCGGCGACGAAGCCGGTCGCCGACGTCGTGCGCACGGCGCTGTGCCTGGATCCGGAGATCGACCTCGTCGCCCTCACCGGCGGCGTGGTGACGGGGCTCGGCGAGCGCTACCGCGCCGCACTCCTGGCGCACCTGGTTCGGGAGGGCCTGTACCTCACCAGCGACCGCGAGCCCGGCTGGGTGCGCGACCGGGTGGTGGTGTCCGAGGCGAACGGGCTCGTCGGCGCGGGACTGGCCGCCCTCGCGGCGGAGGCGGCATGAACCACACCCATCGCGCGATCGTGCGCGCCGCCGGCACGCTGTCGGTCGCGCCGCGCCCGACCGTCGCCCCGGGGCCGGGCGAGCTGAGCATCGCGCCCCTGTTCGCCGGGCTTTGCGGCACGGACCTGCAGATGCTGCGCGGCCTGCGCGACGACCCGGCGCCGGTGATCGGGCACGAGGGCATCGCGAGGGTCGTCGCCGCGGGCGCGGGCGTCGCGGCATCGTTGGCGCCGGGCACGCTCGTGGCGGTCAACCCGACGCACCCGGGCGATCCCGGCTTCCTGCTGGGACACAACGTCGACGGGTTGTTGCAAGAGCGCACGCTGCTGCCCGCGGCGGCGGTGCACGGCGGCCTGGTGCTCACATTGCCGGCGACCACCGACGTCACCCTCGCGCCGCTGCTGGAGCCGCTGGCCGTGGTCTGGTACGCGCTCGGTGAACTGGCCGCCTTCGCACCGGCGACGGTGCTGGTCGTCGGCGACGGGATCGTCGGGCACCTCGCCGTGCGGGCCGCGCACCGCCGGCTCGGCGAGGACGTGCGCATCGCGCTGGTGCACCACACCGAGCCCGGCCGGGCGTTCAGCGCCGAGCGCGCGTACGACGCCGAGCTGATGTTGGCCGGTCCGGTCAGGCCGGCGCTGGCCGGACCGGTCGTCGCCCTGCTGGCCACCCCGCGCGACGCGACGGTCGCGGCACTGGAGCTGGCGCTGTCGGCCGGCGCGGAGGTCGTCGACATCGTCGGCGGACTGCCGCCCGGTGCCGCGACGCCGCTGCGCCCCGGCGTCGACCGGGCCCCCGCGCGCGCGGCGAACTGCGGCGGGGTGCCCAGCCCGGCGCGGATCACCACGGCCGGCGGAGTCCGGCTGTTCGGCCACCGCGGGGTGGCCAACCGGCACCTGCTCGCGGCGGCGGCCGAGCTGGCCCGGGACCCGGGCCGCTATCGCGACCTGATCACCCATGAGACCGACCTCGACGGCGCGGCGCGCGTCATGCGCGCGTTGGCCGGCTCGCGGGAACGCACCGTCGACGGCCGCCGGCTGATCAAACTCTCGGTCCGGATCGCGGGGGAGGACTGATGGCATCGCTGGCTGGACGTCGCATGATCGTGGTCGGCGGCTCGACCGGGATCGGCCGCGCAATCGCCGACGCCTGGTCCGCCGCGGGGGCCGACGTGACGGTGTGCAGCCGCAACCGGCCCGCCGACGCCCCGCACCTGCGGTGGGAGCGCATTGATCTCACCGAGCCCGACCAGGCCCGCGAGCGGCTGACCGGGTTGGCCGCCGGCCGGGTGGATGCCGCCTGCTTCTCCGCCGTGCACTACGGCGACCGGCGCGCCCATTTCAGCGACGGGTCCGAAGCGGAGTGGCGCCGGCAGCTGGCGGTCAACGTCACCGGACTCTGGCTGACGCTGCATGCGCTGCTGCCGCCCCTGCGCGCGGCCGGGCCAGGGCTGTTCCTCGGGGTGTCGTCCGAGGTGGCCTTCAACGCCGGACCGGGCCGGTCGGGCTACGCCGCTTCGAAGGCGGCGGCGAAGGTCCTGCTGGACTCGGTCGCGCAGGAGGAGGACGCCGTCCGCGTGGTGCAGGTGCTGCCGGCCGGCATGGTCGACACCCCCGGCATCCGCCGGCGCCGGGCGCCGGCCTTCGACTACAGCGCCTACGCCCGGCCGTCCTCCTTCGGGCCGGTCGCGACGCGGCTGGCGCTGACGGCCGGCAACGGCCACCACGGCGACAGCCTCGTGGTTGACGGCAACGGCGACTGGGCGTCGGCCAACGACCGCCGCCCCGCCTCGCAGAGCGTGGTGCGGGGATGAGCGGCCTGGTCGGCCTCGCCGAGTGGCGGCTGCCGGCTGCCGGCGTCGAGGCCGTGCGGCTGGCCGCCGCCGTCGGCGCGGACGGCGTGCAGCTCGACCTCGGCGGACCCGGGCGCGGCGAGTGGATCGACGCGCCGGGCCGGATCGACGCGGTGCGCGCCGAGGCCGCCCGCCGCGACGTGCGGCTGCTCGCCGTGGCCGGGAACCACTTCAACGACGTCGGCCTGACCTGCGCGCCCCGGATCGTTCGACCGCTGCTGGAGCGGTTGCTGGACGCGGCGGTCGCGCTGACGGTGCCGCTCGTGTTCGTGCCCAGCTTCCGGCGCAGCGCGATCGACGGCCCCGACGCGTTCGCCCGCACGGCGCAGGCGCTGCGCTGGGCCGCGGCCCGTGCCGAGGAGCGCGACCTGGTGCTGGCCAGCGAGAACGTGCTCACCGGCGAGCGGGCCCGGACGCTTGCCGACGCTGTCGGTTCGCCCGCCTTCCGGCTGGTGCTGGACACGTTCAACCCGTTCGCGGCCGGGCTGCGCGCGGACGCGTTGGTCGCCGCGCTGGCCGATCTTCTGGCCGACCAGATCCATCTCAAGGACGGACCACCCGACCGGGGCCCGTCCCCGCTGCTCGGCGCCGGCGAGGGCCGGCTCGAGGAGACGGTGGACGCCCTGCGCGAACACCGGGTGCGCGTTCGCGCGCTCGTGCTGGAGAACGACTATCGCGACGGCGACGCCGTGCGCCTGGGCGCCGATCTGGCCTGGGCCCGCAGACGGGCCGAGCACCTCATCTCGACAGGGGCCGAGACATGACCAGTACCCGAACCCCGAGCACCGTCGTCGCAGCAGCGTTGCTGTTCGACATGGACGGCACGCTCGTCGACTCGACCGCGGTCGTCGAGCGCACCTGGCGCCGCTTCGCCGACCAGCACCGCCTCGACCTCGGACGGATCCTCGCGGTCTCGCACGGGCGTCGCACGGAGGAGACCGTCGCCGAGTTCGCGCCGGCGGGCGTCGACGTCGCGGCCGAGGCCCGGCGCATCGTCGCGCACGAGGTCGCCGACACCGAGGGGATCGTCGCCGTGCCCGGTGCGGCCGAACTGCTGGCGTCGCTGCCCACGGGCGGTTGGGCGCTGGTGACATCGGCCGGGCGCGCGCTGGCGGAGGCCAGGATGGCCGCTGCGGGGCTGCCCGTCCCGTCCGTGGTCGTGAGCGCCGACGACGTGACGACCGGCAAGCCGAGCCCGGAGGGGTACCTCACCGCCGCCGGCCGGCTCGGCGTCGCGCCGCAGCAGGCCGTCGTCTTCGAGGACGCCGAGGCCGGCCTGCTCGCCGCGTGCGCCTCCGGGGCCCGCACCGTTGTCGTCGGCGGGTGCGCCGCGCCCGTCACCAGCGGCCTCGAGCGCGTCGCCGACCTGCGCGACGTGCGGATCGAGCCCGTCGCCGGGCGTCCGAAGCCCACGTACCATCTCACACTACATCGGAGCATCTGAATGTCTCTGCTACGGGGGCCCTACGCGATCTCGGAGGGTGGCAGGGAAGTGTCGCAATCAACGGGACTGCTGGTGCGCGAGACGGGCTCCTGGCTCGTCCGCGCGCAGCGGGAGGTCAGCTACGAGGTGCGGATCCGGGAGCAGCTGTTCCGGCCCGACCGCACCGATCTGCTGGAGATCGGCTCGAACCGCGACCCGGGACAGCGGCGGCGCCGGTTCGTCGTGATCGACCACGCCGTCCACCGGCTGCACGGCGACGGCATCCGCGCCTACTTCGAGCATCATGACGTCGAGCACGAGCTGCTGGTGATCCAGGCGAACGAGTCGGTCAAGGACATCGACACCGCCGGCCGGATCGTCGAGGCGATGGACGGCTTCGGCATCGCGCGCCGGCGCGAGCCCGTGATCGTCATCGGCGGCGGCGTGCTGATGGACATCGTCGGCCTGGCCGCCAGCCTCTACCGGCGCGGCACGCCGTTCGTGCGGGTGCCGACAACGCTCATCGGGCTCGTGGACGCGGGCGTCGGCGTGAAGACCGGCGTCAACTTCAACGGCCACAAGAACCGGCTCGGGACCTATGCGCCCGCCGAGCTCACGCTGCTCGACCGGGCGTTGCTGTCCACGGTGGACAGGCGGCACATCAGCAACGGCCTCGCCGAGATCCTGAAGATCGCGCTGATCAAGGACTACGCGCTGTTCCGGATGCTCGAGGAGCACGGGCCGCGGCTGCTCGACGAGAAGTTCCAGGGCCGCACGCCGATCGGCGACGAGGCCGCGGTGGCGGTGCTGTACGCCGCCACCCAGGGCATGCTGGAGGAGCTCCAGCCGAACCTGTGGGAGGCCAAGCTCGAGCGCTGTGTCGACTACGGGCACACCTTCAGCCCGACGGTGGAGATGCGGGCGCTGCCCGCGCTGCTGCACGGTGAGGCGGTGTGCGTGGACATGGCGCTGACCACCGTCCTGGCGTACCGGCGAGGGCTTCTCAGCGAGGCGCAGCTGGACCGCATCTTCGCGGTCATGTCCGCGCTGGAGCTGCCGAGCTGGGACAGCGTGCTCGGCCCGGACGTGCTGACGCAGGCGTTGCAGGACACCGTGCGGCACCGCGACGGCCAGCAGCGGCTGCCGCTGCCGGTGGGCATCGGCGGCGTCACCTTCGTCAACGACGTCACCGGCGACGAGATCCGGGACGCCCTGAGCGTCCAGCGCGAGCTGCACGAGGCGCGGCACGGCGCCGCGCGCCGGCCAGCGCGCGGCTGGCGCGCCCTGGGCGGCCCCTGGCTGCGTCCGGTCGGTTGAGCCGACCCATGAAACCGCACCATGCACCCGTTGGGGGAGGGGCAATGTCAGAGGATCTGCGAGCCGATGTCGTCGTCGTGGGCGGGGGCGCCGCCGGCTGCGTGCTGGCCGCCCGGCTCAGCGCGGACGGCAGCCGCTCGGTGCTGCTGCTCGAGGCCGGGCCCGACTACGGCCCCTACGCGGACGGTCGCTGGCCGGCCGACCTGCTCGACTGCCGCAACCCCGCGCGCAGCCACGACTGGGACCCGCAGCTGCCGGCGTACTACTCGCGGGCCCGGGTGATCGGCGGCTCGTCGGTCAGCAACGCCGGCTGGACCCTGGTCGGCGCGCCGCCGGACTACGACGCCTGGGGCGCGTACTCCGGCGGGCGATGGGACTACGCCGCCATCGCCCCGTACCTCGTCGAGGCCATGCGTGACCTGCGCGTGCGCCCCGTCGCCGAGGCCGACAAGGGTGCCCTGCACCGGGCCATGGTGGCCGGCGCGACCCAGCTCGGCCTGCCGCTGCTGGACGACGTCAACGGCGACGACGCCGAGGAGGGCGTCGGCTGGGTGCCCCTCAACGCGGTCGGCCACACCCGCTGGAACGCCGCGTTCGCCTACCTCGACCCGGCCCGTGCCCGGGCGAACCTCCGGGTCGTGGCCGACGCGCCGGCCGTGCGGCTGGTGGTGGCGGCCGGGCGCGCCGTCGGCGTGGAGATCCTGCGCGCCGGCCGGGTCGAGACGGTTGCGGCGGGTAGCGTGGTCCTCGCCGCGGGCACCTTCGGCAACCCGCCGCTGTTGATGCGCAGCGGCATCGGCCCGGAGCCGGTGCTGCGTGAACTGGGTCCGCCGGTCGAGCTTTGCCTCGCCGGAGTGGGCGCGAACCTGATCGACCACTCCAAGGTCCACCTCCCGATGACCCCGACCGGCGCGCTCGTGCTGCCGGAGGAGGGCACGTACGTGCCGCAGAGCCTGGTCAAGGCCCGCTCGAGCGTGGCCGACGACGAGTACTGGGACCTGCACCTCGTGCCGACCGCCGGCCCCGGCGAGGACGAGCAGGGCCGGTTCGTCGGCGCGCTGGAGGTCTCGCTGTACGTGTTCGTGCTCGCGCCCCGCTCCCGGGGCTTCGTGCGGGCCCGGTCGCTGGACCCTCTCGCGGCGCCGCTGATCGAGCCCCGCTTCTTCAGCGACCCTGACGGCTACGACCGCCGGGCCGGCCTCGACGGCGTCGACCTGGCCCACCAGCTTGCCGGCACCGCCGCCGTGCGCGAGCTGGCCACGCTCGAACCGTGGTCGGCGGCGCAGCGGGCGGCGGTCGGGCAGGAACAGCTCGGCTACTGGCACCCGGTCGGCACCTGCGCCATGGGTCCGGCCGAAGACCCGATGGCCGTGGCCGGCGCGGACGGGCGCGTCCACGGGCTGGCCAACGTCTACGTCGGGGACGCCTCGCTGATGCCGGTGCTGCCTCGGGCCAACACCAACCTGACCACGATGGCGGTCGCGGCCCGGGTGGCGGACCTGATTACATGAGCATCGGCGCTTCGCACGCGGCACATTCGTCGAGTTCGTCAGGAAGGATCCCCGTGATGCCGAACCCGGTCTGGGAAGTCGAACCCGACACCGCCAACCGGCCGCTCCTCGTGCACGTGAACGCGACCGCGACCGGTGGCGGGGTGTCCGAGCTCATCCGCGGGCTGCTGGGTCACCACGCGGCCGGCTGGGCCATCATCGGGGGAGACGCCGACTTCTATGCGGTGACGAAGTACCTGCACATGCTCCTGCACGGCCGCGCGGACCCGGCCCGGCTGGACGACCCGCAGCTGATGCGGACCTACCGCGCCACGCTGGCGCCGCAGGCCGAATGGTTCGCGCAGCGCCTGGCCCCCGGGGATGTGGTGATCCTGCACGACCCGCAGACCCTCGGTCTGGCCCCGGCGCTGTATGCCATGGGCGTGCGGGTGGTCTGGCACTGCCACATCGGCGCCGTCGTGGCGCCCGAGCGCGGGCCGGGCGCCGTGTGGCGGGCCTTCGCGGCCGAGATCGCCGCGCTGGACGCCGTGATGACCACCCTGCCCGAGTTCGCCCCGCCGGACGTGCGCGAGCTGTTCGTGGTCGCTCCGGCCGTCGACCCGGCGGCGCCGAAGAACCGGGAGCTCTCCGCCGACGAGATCGCCTCGGTGCTGGGCGGGATCGGCCTCACCGCCGAAGGCGCGACCGCTGGCGTCACGGTCACCCAGCAAGCACCGATCCCGCCGGACGCGCGCGTCGTGCTGCAGATCTCGCGATGGGACCCGCTCAAGGACATGCCCGGCGTGGTACGTTGCGTGATCGGCCTACCACAGGATGTACACCTTGTGCTCGCCGGCACCGAGCCCAACGACATCCCCGACGACCCGGACGGATTCGCCGTGCTCGCGGAGGTCCGCGGCGTGCTCGCCGAACTGTCCGAGGCGGACCTGGCCCGGGTGCACCTGGTGAACATCTCGCTGACCCGTCCGGAGCTCAACGCGCTCGTCGTCAATGCGTTGCAGCGGCGGGCCGACGTGGTGCTGCAGAAGAGCCTGGAGGAGGGCTTCGGGCTCACCGTCACCGAGGCGATGATCAAGGGCCGTGCGGTCGTCGCCTCCGCCGTCGGCGGCCTGCGGCACCAGATCGCGGACGGCCACAACGGTCTGCTCGTCGACCCGACGGATTTCCATTCGGTACGCGAGACCCTCGCCCGGCTGCTGGACGACCCCGATCGGCGTCGAACCCTCGGTGAGCACGCCCGCACCTCGGCGTTGGAGCGCTACACCATGCGCAGGCTGGCCGAGGACTATGCGAAGGTTGCCGCAGACACGGTACGCCCAGCTGACTGAAGGACGCCGCCATGAAGACCGTTTCGCTCGGTACGACCGGGCTCGCCGTCCCCAACCTGATCCTCGGCCTGATGCGGATCGCCGACAAGTCCGACGACGAGATCCGCACCGTGGTCGGCGTGGCCCGCGACGCCGGCATCGACTTCTTCGACCACGCCGCCGTCTACGGCACCGAGCCGCATCAGTGCGAGGCCCGCTTCGCCGAGGCGCTGCGGCTCGGGCCCGCCGACCGGGCCGAGCTGACGATCCAGACCAAGGCCGGCATCGTCCGCGGCGGCTCGTTCGACTTCTCTTACGAGCACCTCGTCTCCTCCGTCGAGCGCTCGCTGCGGGCGCTGCGCACCGACTACATCGACGTGCTGCTCCTGCACCGCCCCGATGCCCTGGTCGAGCCTGACGAGGTCGCGCGCGCCTTCGACGAGCTCGAGGCGGCGGGCAAGGTCCGCGCGTTCGGCGTGTCCAACCACACGCCGCTGCAGATCGAGCTGCTGAAGACCGCGGTGCGCCAGCCGATCGTGGCCAACCAGCTGCAGCTGTCCCTGACCCACGCGCCGATCGTCGCCCAGGGCGTGGCCGCGAACATGGCCGGCCTGGAGCAGTCCGTCACGCTCGACGGCGGCGGCATCCTCGACTACTGCCGCATCCACCGCATCACGGTGCAGGCGTGGTCGCCGTTCCAGGCCGGCTTCTTCACCGGCACGTTTCTCGGCTCGCCGAAGTACGCGGAGCTCAACGCCGTCATCGACCGCCTGGCGGCACAGTACGATGTGCCGCCGATCGCGATCGCGACCGCCTGGATCACCCGCCACCCCGCCGGGATGCAGGTCGTCCTCGGCACCACATCCCCCGAACGCGTCACCGGCGCAGCCCTGGGCTCCGACCTGCCGCTGACGCGGGCCGAGTGGTACGAGCTCTTCCGCGCGGCCGGCTACCGCGTGCCGTGACGCCGGCCCGTCCCGGTGCGCGGATCGGCCGGCAGCGCGGGCGGGATCGGGCCGCGGCAGCCGCTACCGCTTCCGTCTCGGTCAGCGCGCGGGCGCGACGCGGTCGAGCACGTACATCCGCGGGTGGTGTCCTTTGTGGAACACCCGGATCTCCGCGCCGAGCCGCCAGGCGTCGCGGGCGCGGTCGAGGCAGCGCTGCATGATGCGGATCTCGTGGGTGAGCACGACCAGCCGCGCGCCGGGCGCCGCCCCGGCCCGGGCCCGGTCGAGCAGCAGCTGGTGCAGTGTCTCGCTCTCCTCGTGCCGGCCGGCCTTGTCACCCCACGGCGGATCGGCGAGCAGGACGTCGTAGGGGCCGCCGGCGAGCCACTCGTCCGCGCCGATGTCGGCGGTCAGCAGCCGCACCCGCTCGCGCATCCCGGCGGCGGCGATGTTCTGGGCCGCCGCCGCGACGGCGTCGGCGTCGACATCGAAGCCCACGGCCGTGCGGGCGCCGGCGACCAGCAGCCGCTCGATGAGCAGGGTGCCGGAGCCGCACATCAGGTTGACCACCCGCTGCGCCGGGTCCGGGCGGCTGAGCCGCGCGATCGCCGCGGCGACGGTCGCGTTGGCGGCGGCCGGATGCCCCTCGACCCGCCAGCGGCGCGCCGACAGCGGCCGGGTCGACAGTCGCACGAGCACGTCCCAGCCACGGCCCTCGGGGGTGGGGCGGACCCGCACCACGCAGTCACCGCCCTGCGGATCGTGGCGCAGGCCGGTGCCCGCGGCGAGCTGCTCGGCGAGCTTGCGCAGCACCGGCGAGTCGCTGCCGGCGGCCTCGATGCGCAGCGACCGCGGCGCGTCGTTGCGGTTCAGCGCGACGACCGAGCGCACGCCGGCCAGGATGCCGGGCATGTGCTCACCACCGAGCAGAGCTTTGGGGTTGGGCACGGGATACGACAGCACCAGGAACGCGGCGACGACGGTGCGCAGCCGGGCGGTGTCGACCAGCGCGCCGCTGAGCTCCCCGGCGAGCGAGTCGTCGCGCCCCGGAACCCGTTCGAGCCGGCGCAGGTTCGGCAGCCGCTGGGCGGCCTCGTCGCGCACGATCGCCTCGAGCCCGGGCAGGAACAGCAGCTCGACCCGGTTCCCGCGGGGCTCGGCGCGGCGGCTCGGCCGCGCGGGGGCCACGGTGCGGTCACGGAACCGGTCGCGTCCCGGGCTGCGCCGTCCAGTCGCCAACGCCCACCGCTCCTCACGATCCGCTCGACCTGCCCGCCAGATCCTACGCCGCGCGAAACGCGCTCACAGCGATCCGGGCCGCGGCGCCGTGTCCCGCCGGCGGGACAGCCGGGATCGATTGTTCGTTGACACCCGCTGCGGCGTCTGCATACGTGTCCGCACCGTCGGCGCCCTGGACCGGCACGGTCTGGCTCTGCTTGTCGGTGGCCATCTCGAGGCCGGTGAATCGGTGCTCAGCCGTAGGTCGGCGAGGAGGCGCTGGCCGCGGCCAACAAGGCCGTCCGCGCCGTCGAGGACGGCGCGAAGGTAAAAAGGAGGCCGCGGACGCCGGCGCGGCCGAGTCCGAGGCGAGCAAGGCCACGCTATTGCAGCACGAGTCGTGTAACTTCCAGCGGTGTGGTTTCCCGTATGCGTCGTGATCGAACCGTCGTCCGGGTGTTGGCCTGGCTGGTGCCGGTAGGCATGGTGTTCGCCGGACTGGCCGGTTGCGGTGATGGTGAGCCCGTGCTGGGCACGAGTAACGTCTGCGCGTTGTTCGATGTGACCCTGCTCGACGCCGCTGTCCCGGATGGCCGGGTCCTCTTTTCGCAGCTGAACAGCAGCGACGAGGACGGGTCTGGCGGCATGTGCGAAATCGCCAACACCACCGGCGGGCCGCGCAAGGACGGGGACGTGAGTGTTCTGGAGCTGGAAATCCACAAGGAGTACCTAGGCCGGTCAGCGCAGCGGCGGGAGGACGCGAAGACCAGTCTGCGATCCGTCTGTGGCCGGGTTTTTGAGCAGGCACCTCCGGTCGTCCCGGGCGAGCCGCCTGCTGAGCTGTCGTGTACGACGACGGGTCCGGCTGAGGAGCAGGACCCCCCGCTGCGCGAGTGCAAATACGCGGGAAGCCGCGGGGACACGGTCGTCTGGGGCACCTATCAGTTCCTGGCGAGCCTGACGCCAGCAGAGGCCGATCGTAAGTGCCAGGCAATGCGTGACGTGGCGAACAGTGCACTGGCCCCGGTGCGCTGACCGGAGCCGCTACTGGCGGGTTGCGCCCAGTTCGGCGTTCCGGATGGCGAGACCCGCCACTCGTCCGGGGCTGCGGCGGGTAGCGCTGCGCGCTGCGGCGGGCAGGCACGCTGCGTCCAAACCCGCAGGCAGGCCCGTGCAGCGCCGATGGTGTGCATAGACGAGGGTGTCTGCCGGGTCGATCTTCAGGCTGGTTGGCAGAACCGGTCCCTCGACCCCGTGTTCATCGACTGCCCGGATTCCACTTCCACCAGACGGCCTCGAACAGTCCGTCACGGGGCGCTGCCCCGCGGCAGGGTGTGGCCGCCGGCGAGCAGGGCCGCGTACCGCACGGCCGTACGGCTGCCGCTGATGAGACTGGGCACGTGCGTGGGCAGGCCCAGGACGGGAATGTCCGACATGACCAGCAGCGCCACCGCGTCTAGGCCGCGGACCCGCGCGACGGTGTAGAGGCTCGCGGTCTCCATGTCGATGCCCAGCACGCCCTGGGACGCGCAGGTGTCGACCAGCCTCTGATCCTCCAGGTGTACGGCGGCGACCGAGTGTACCGGGCCGGTGGGCACCGCCGAGCCGATCGCGGCGAGCAGCCGCGGCGACGCCGCGACCCGATCGACGGCCGGCGCGTACGCGGTGGACACCCCGTCGGCCGGGACCGCCGAGGAAGCCGCGATCACCGTGCCGCTGCCCAGGTCGCGGCTCGTGCCGCCGCAGTAGCCGACGCCGATGACGGTCCGCACGCCGCGGCGGCTGGCCGCGTCGACGAGCATCGCGCAGGCCGCCGCGCCCAGCACGGGCTTGGCCACCGCGACCGGTGCGCCGCCCTCGGGATGGTGCACCGCGACGAGGCCGACGTGCCGCCGCGGCGAGCCGAGGACTTCCCAGCCGCTGGCGTCGAACAGGTGGGGATTTTCCAGCGGGACGATCATCGTCGGGGGTAGCGGATCGTCGCCGGTGAACAGCCAGCCGTCGACGACGTCGGCGATCTTCACTTCCCAGGGCACAGTCATCCGCGTGGTGTCACCGCATCCATCTGCCGTTGCACGTACTGATCAAACCTCGAAAAAGGTGGAGATCCTCGATGGCTTCGGAGCGGTACTGACCGGCCCGTCACACCGCCGGGATCGCGGTAGGCGGGCCGATGCGACGACCGGCCCGGTACTGCGGCGGCCACGCGATGTCGTCACCGAGCTCGAACGCGGCCCGCTGGGGCCAGTGCGGCTCGCGGAGCAGTGCGCGGCCGAGCAGGATCACGTCGGCCGATCCGTCGGCCAGGATCTTTTCGGCCTGGCCGGGGTCGGTGATGAGACCGACCGCGGCGACCGGCAGCCCACTGCGCTCGCGGACCGCCCGCGCGAACGGCACCTGGTAGCCGGGGCCGACGGCGATCTGCTGGGCGGCGACGTTGCCGCCACTGGACACGTCGACCAGGTCGACGCCGTGCGGGGGGAGCGCGGCGGCCACGTCGGCGACCTCGTCGACGGTGAGGCCGCCGTCGACCCAGTCGGTGGCGCTGAAGCGGACCGCGAGCACGACACGGTCGGGGACGGCGGCGCGGACGGCGTCGACGATCTCCAGCAGGAGCCGGGCCCGGCGGTCGAGATCCCCGCCGTACGCGTCGGTGCACCGGTTGGACAGCGGCGACAGGAACTCGTGGATCAGGTAGCCGTGCGCGGCGTGGATCTCGACGACGTCGTAGCCGGCCGCGACGGCCCGGCGGGCGGCCGCGGCCCAGTCCTGTACGAGGTCCCGGATCTCGTCGGCGGTAAGCGCGGCTGGCGTCGCGTACCCCTCGTAGGGCACGGCCGACGGAGCGACGACCGGCCAGCCGCCCTCGTCCAGCGGCACGTTGCCGCGGCCCCGCCACGGCGCGAACGTCGACGCTTTGCGCCCGGCGTGGGCGAGCTGGATGCCGGGCACGGCGCCCTGCTGCCGAATGAACGCGGTGATCCGGGCGTAGTCGGCAGCCTGCCCGTCGGTCCAGATCCCGGCGTCCTGGGGAGAGATCCGACCGTCGGGTCGTACCGCGGTCGCCTCCGCAAGCACCGCCCCGGCGCCGCCCCGGGCGATGCCGCCGAGGTGAACCAGGTGCCAGTCGGTCGGATGCCCGTCGACGGACGAGTACTGGCACATCGGCGCGGCCCAGACCCGGTTGGGAAACGTGACGCCCCGCAGGGTCAGCGGGTCGAACAGTCTGCTCATACCTGGACGACCTTTCGAAGCAGTTGGAGTAAGCCGACGAAGCTCAGGGCCGGCGGAGGACGGCCTCGATGAACGGGGCTTTGCCGGCGCGGTAGCGCGGCCGGTCGCGGTTGTCCGCCGCCGCGAGCTCCGCCTTGATGACGGCGTACTCTTGCGCGAGCTCGGGGTGCCGGCGCAGGATGTCGCGGTAGCGCAGCAGCTGCGCCGGTTCCGGCGCGCCGTCCTCGTACACGTGCAGGTGGTGGCTGCGGTAGGCGATGTCCGGAAAGCAGAACGACCACTTGCGCCGCTCCCGGTCGCCCGGCTCGGGGGCGTGAACCCACCCGATCGGGGCCAGGTGCGCCACCATTCCCGCCGAGCGGTCGAAGTCCCTGATGCGGGCCACCATGTCAATGATCGGCTTGGCGGCCAGGCCCGGGATCGCGGTGCTGCCGACGTGCTCGATCCGGCCGGCGAGGTAGGTCCGCAGTGCGGCCTCGAGCCGCTGCTGCTCGCGGGCGAAGCGGGCTGGCCAGCACTCGTCGTACGGGACGACGACGATCGGGTCCCGCCGCGTCACGGGTGGCGGTTGCGGTCCATCCGGCCCTGCCAGGGCGGGATGTGAGAGACCGACGGGGGCATCAGGTCGTCCGGCCGGGCTCCGGGGAAAGGGACCACGGCAACCACGGAAGCGGTGTCGTCGCGGTGGCCGTCTCCTGTGGACAGACGAATGCGGGCGCTCGGCGCTGACATCGATCCTTCTCGACGGTGGGTTGTGTGGAGACGGGTGCGTGTCAGTCCGGACACGAGGCCGACCAGACGCGACCGAGGTCGATGTGGTGCCGGCTCCACAGCAGTGCCATGCCTCCAGTGCAGCGCGAGAACCGTTCGCTGTCAACGCCTGTGGGTCAAAATCATATCGAGCCGATGTACTTTGACCGACCGGCCCGGTCGCGCGACGCGCTCGATCGGTTGCTGAGATGTGGCGCACGTCGACAGGGCGGCGCCGCGGATGACACGCTCTTCGGCGTGCGTGGGGCGTCCCCGCCTCATGTCATCACCGTCTGACAGGAATGGCCCGTGGAAGCAATCGCGTTCGACACCAACGGCGGCCCGCAGGTGCTGCGCCGGGTCGCCCTCGCCGATCCGGCACCGGGCCCCGGCGAGGTCCTGATCCGGGTCGCCTACGCCGGCGTGAACTACGCCGAGGCCGAGCACCGGCGGGGCGTGTTCGGGCCCGTGAACGGCCTCGAGGTGCCCGGCCTGGAGGTCTCCGGGGTGGTGGCCGGGCTCGGCGCCGGCGTGGACGGGCTCGCCGTCGGCCAGCCCGTGGCGGCGTACCTGCCCGACTTCGGCGGGTACGCCGAGCTGGCGGTCACGCGGGCCGAGTTCGTGCTGCCGGTGCCCGACGGGCTCGACCTCGTCGCCGCGGGCGGTTTCGGCTGCGTGGCGCCCACGGCGTACGGCATCGTCGCCGCCGCCGGCCGGTTGGCCGCGGGGGAGACGGTGCTGATCCACGCCGCTGCCGGCGGCGTCGGCTCGCTCGCCGTGCAGATCGCGCGGGCGCTCGGCGCCGGAACCCTCATCGGAACGGTCGGGCGCGCCGACAAGGTGGCCCGGGCGGAGCAATTGGGCTACGACCTGGTCCTGCCGCGGACCGGGTTCGCGCCGGCCGTCCTGACGGCCACGGCCGGCCGCGGGGTCGACGTGGTGCTCGACCCCGTGGGCGGCTCGGTGCGGGCCGAGAGCCTGCCGCTGCTGGCGCCCTTCGGGCGGCTCGTCGCGTTCGGCGATGCCGCCGCCGAGGCGGACCTCAGCCTGCCGCTGCTGTCGCTGTGGAAGCACAACCGCACCGCCGGCGGGTACAACATCGGCGACCTGGCCCGGCGCGCCCCGGGGCTTTGGCGCGCCCACGCGCTCGCCGTGCTGGGGCTGATCGCCGAGGGCAAGGTCCGTTTCGAGGTTGCGGAGGTCGTGCCGCTGGACGAGGTGCGCGCGGTCCATGAGCGCCTCGATGCCGGCGCGACGGTCGGCAAGATCGTGCTGCGGATCGCGGCCGGGGCATGACCGCCGACCGCTACGAGCGGCTGGAGTACCGCCGGGCCGGCGGCTCCGGCCTGGACCTGCCGGCCATCTCCTTCGGCCTGTGGCAGAAGTTCGGTACCGACCGGCCCTACGAGACCCAGCGTGAGATCCTGCTGCGCGCCTTCGACCTCGGCATCGCCCACTTCGACAACGCCGACCGCTACGGGCCGCCGTACCGCGCGGCGCAGCAGGTCTTCGGGCGGGTGTTGCAACAAGACCTGGCGTCGTACCGCGACGAGCTGATCCTGTCGACGAAGGCGGGCAACCCGATCGGGGCCAGCCCGTACCTGCGGGGCGGCTCCCGCAAGTCGCTGCTGACCTCCCTCGAACACAGCCTGCGCGACCTCGGCACCGACCACGTCGACATCTTCTACAGCCACAGCCCGGACCCGACCACGCCGCTGGAGGAGACCGTCGGGGCGCTGGTCAGCGCGGTCGAGCAGGGCAAGGCCCTCTACGCCGGCATCTCCAACTACGCCCCCGAACGGGCCCACGAGGCGGCCGTGCTGCTGCGCCGGGCCGGCGTACCGCTGCTGGTCCACCAGCCGCGGTACTCCATCTTCGACCGCAGCCTCGAGCTCAACGGCCTGCTGAAGCTGGCCGCCGAGGACGGCTTCGGCCTGGTCGTCTACTCGCCGCTGGCCCAGGGGCTGCTGACCGGCAAGTACCTCGAGGGTATCCCGACCGGCGCGCGGGCCGAGGACAGCCCCTTCCTGTCGCCCGACGTCATCGACGACACGTATCGGCAGCGGGCCGCGGCGCTCAACCGGATCGCCGCCGACCGGGGCCAGTCACTGGCACAGCTGGCGCTGCAGTGGGTGCTGCGCCAGCCGCAGGTCACCTCGGCCCTCATCGGCGCCAGCTCCATCTGGCAGCTGGAGCACAACGTGCAGGCGCTGACCTTCCCACCGCTGACCGAGGCCGAGCTGGCCCTGATCGACGAGCACGGCGTGCACGGCACCGGGCTGCAGCTGTGAGCGCGCCCGCCACCGGCGCGCCGCTGGTCGCGGGACGTACGGGCGGTGGCCGGGTCGGCACCCGGGCCGGAGCGGTGGCGAAAAGCCTACTGAAGGAGTAGGCTTTTCGGGTCGGTGTTCGCCTTGCTCATGGCGGGGGAAGTTGGGGTGTCCGCACCACGGAAGACGGCGGTGGTGACCGCCGCCGGCAGTGGCATCGGCCGGGCCACCGCGGAGCTGTTCGCGGCGCGCGGTTTCGCGGTCGTCGGTGTCGACAGCGACCCGGAACGCCTCGCCGAACTGGCCAAGGTCGACGGCGTCGTGACGCTGCTCGGCGATGTGGCCGAGGAGCGGACCAACGGGGAGATGGTCGACCTGGCGCTGCGCCGGTTCGGCCGGCTCGATGTCGCCGTGCTCAACGCGGGCGCCGGCGGGGCGCCGCCACTGGAGGACGATGGTGCGATCGCGGCGCTCGACGCGATCCACGCCGTCAACGTCCGGGGTGCCGCACTCGGCATCCGGGCGGTCGTGCCCGCACTGCGCGCGGCCGGTGGCGGCTCCATCATCGTCACCGCGTCCGTTGCCGGGCTTCGCGGCGATCCGTACACGTGGGCGTACAACACCACCAAGGCCGCCGCCGTCAACCTCGTGCGGTCGGCCGCCCTCGACTACGCCTACCAAGGCATCCGGATCAACGCGATCGCGCCCGGTCTGACCCGCACCGCCCGGACCGCCGCGGTGCTGCAAGACGCCGGACGTGCGGACGAGCTGACCCGGCGCATCCCGCTCGGGCGCTGGGCCGATCCGGAAGAGCAGGCCGAGGTCATCTGGTTCCTGGCCTCGCCGGCCGCCTCGTACGTCACCGGGTCGGTCCTCGTCAGTGACGGCGGACTGAGCGCGAGCAACGGCCTGTTTCTGCCACCCACCGCCGAACCCCGCCCCTCGAGCTGACGACGCTCGAGAAGACCATCGCGATCGCCGGCGAGATCAGCCTTCCGCCTACGTCGATCTATCCGTCCGCGCCGCCACGCATGGACGGTCGGCGGTATGGCGTTCAGGCCCGGCGGGGGCCAGGATAGGTGAGTGACCCCAGAGGAGATCGTCGGCGCCGCGATCGAGGCCGCTGCGGCCGGCCTGAAGGTCGGCGAGCTGCCGATCGGCGCCGTGGTGCTGGCCGGCGACGACGTGGTCGGCTGGGCGTACACGCGTGAACGCGGGCATGGCCGCCGGCTGGTGCACGCCGGGCTGCTCGCCATGATGGAGGCCGACGAGCGGCTCGGCTGGTCGGACCACCCGGAGCCGCTGCGGCTGGGCGTCAACCTCGAACCGTGCGTCATGTGTCTCGGCGCGGCGATGGCGCTCGGCGTGCGCGAGGTGTACTTCGGGGTGGAATCGCCCGATGACGGCGCCGCCGGAGTTGCCGCGACCTGGCAACCGGGCGTCGGCACACGCTGGCATCAGGCCCCGGCGGTGCACGGCGGCATCCGCCGCGCCGAGAGCCGCGAGCAGTTCCGGCGCTACACCGCGGCGGCGGCCGACTCGCCGCTGCGCGACTGGGCCCGCACGATCGCCGACCTGCCCGACTGACGGCCGGGCCTGCGCGTGGTGCTCGCCCCCTGACTGCCGCAGGCTTGCCGTCTGCTGATCTCCTCAGTGGCCTGATCGGTCCGCCGGGCTGTGCGCGGTCCCGCGTACCGGATCACCGGTGGTCACGGTCAGGGCGTCGATCAGGCCGGGGAAGCGGGCGTCGAGCTCGTCGCGGCGCAGCTCAATGGTGTGGGTGCGGCCGGCCACGACGGTGCGGGTCAGGCCCGCCTGCCGCAGCGTGCGGAAGTGGTGCGTCATGGTCGATTTGTGTACGCCGAAGTCCCAGTGCGTGCCACATTTGCCGTGCGCCAGGCCGTCGGCGAGCGTCTGCACGATGCGCAGGCGGATCGGGTCGGCGATCGCCCGCAGCACGTCGACCATCGTCACGTCGGCGATGTCCGGCATTGCGTCGTCCTCCCGGGCCATGCCCCCACTCTACCGTTGGACATTGATCATACAATAGCCTACGTTGACGGTATGACGGACGTCCAACAATCTGGTTCGGTGCGCTGGTCCTGGGACGCCGCCGGCGTCGTCACCGTGACCCTCGACGACCCCGGCCGCACCGCGAACATGCTCAACCGGCGCCACTACGACGGGCTCGGCGCCTGCCTCGACGACCTCACCCGGCGGCTCGGCCAGCTGCGCGGCGTGGTGCTCACCTCGGCGAAGCGCTCCTTCATCGCCGGCCCCGACTTCGTGCCGAGCGAGATCACCCCGGCCGAGGCGGCCGGCACCTACGACCTGCTGACGCCGCTGCGGGATCAGGCGCGCCGGCTGGAGACGTTGGGTCGGCCGGTCGCTGCCGCGCTCAACGGCTCCGCGCTCGGCGGCGGCTTCGAGCTGGCGCTGGCCTGCCATTACCGGGTCGGCCCGAACGACCCGTCGGTCGTGTGAGCGCTCGCCGAGACCGGGATGGGCATCATTCCCGGCGGTGGCGGGACGGTCCGAGTGACGCGGATGTTCGGGATCGCCGCGACGGTGCTGGAGATCGTCGGGCCGGGCACGGCGTATCACCCGGCGCAGGCGCTGGCCGCCGGCGTGGTGGACGAACTGGCCGACGACGTGGTCGCCGCGGCGCGGGCCTGGGTGCTGGCGCAGCCGGACGGGCACTTCGTGCAGCGGTGGGAGCGGCCCGGCTATCAGATTCCCGGGGGGACCGCGGAGCCGCCGGGTCTTGCCGAGGAGGTGAGACGCCGCTCGGAGGGGTCGCCGGTGCGTGCGCTCGCCGCGGTTCTGGAGGTGGCGGTGCGCAGCGCGGCGGCGCCGCTGGATGAGGCTTTCGAGATCGAGACGGCGGCTTGCCGGGCGTTGCTGGGTGCGCCCGAGTTTCCGGATCTGGCACATCTGTTCTCTGCGCTGCGTGCGGTCGCCACGGCGCCCGCCGAGGTTCCTCCGGCACGCTTCCAGGCCGGCATGCGTGAGTTCCCGCAGATCGTCGCCAACCCCTTGGCCGCGGTGTTCTTCGCCCCCGACGCCCCGATCGTCGAGATCACCGACGCCGATCTCATCCCCGAGGTCCGCGCGAGGGGCGGCATCCCCGTGCTGATCCACGGCGGCCACGTCTCGTTCGTGCAGACCCTCCTGGACGCCGGTCCCGACCCCGCCGCCATGGCCGCCGCCGCCCGCGGCGCCCTCGACAACGGCCTGCAGATCGACCCGGCCGGCGCCGACGTCGCCTCGGTTCTCGCGGCCGGCTTCCCATCCTGGGCCGGCGGCGTCCTGCACGCCGGAGGCGTCGGGTGAGGTACTCACTCGTCGAATTGGCTCCGGTCGCGCCGGCGGCAACAAGGTAGACCAGGGACAACTCCAGAGCCGCCCCGCGGACCTCGGCAGTGGGCGGCGGCGGGCCTGACGGCGATGTTTGTCAGATCAGCCAGACGTTGTCATGCCGGATCTGACAAAGTCGGCAACGGTTGACGAAGTACCGTGCCCGGGTTGCCACGTTTTCACCGCGCCGCCAACCATTGGCCCATACGGCGTCCGCGGTTCCGGGCGCCGATCCCGCGCCCGCGCAGCCATCAGGACTGGTGACGACATGACCAACCTGCACCCCGCGACGATCGACATCGCCGGTGAGTTCACCGTGAACAGGATCGGTTTCGGCGCCATGCGGCTCGCCGACGGTGACATCTGGGGCGGCCCCGCCGACCGGCCGGCCGCCGTGGCCGTCCTGCGGCGCGCCGTCGAACTCGGTGTCAACCTGATCGACACCGCCGACGCCTACTCCCTCGGCGCCAACGAGGAGCTGATCGCCGAGGCGCTGCACCCGTACCGCGACGACCTCGTCATCATCACCAAGGCCGGGGTGTCCCGTCCCAGCCCCGCGCTGGAGGAGTGGATCCCGCTCGGCCGGCCGGAATATCTGCGCCAGCAGGCGGAGCTGAGCCTGCGCCGGCTACGGCTGGAGCGCATCGACGTGTTCATGCTGCACCGTGTCGACCCGGCGGTACCGTTCGCGGACCAGATCGGCGCGCTGCAGCAACTGCAGGACGAGGGCAAGATCGCCGCGATCGGCCTGTCGGAGGTCGACGTCGCGCAGATCGAGGAGGCGTCGGCGATCGCGCCGATCACCGCCGTGCAGAACCTGTACAACCTCGGCGCCCGCCACCATGAGGCCGTCGTCGACCACTGCGAGCGCAACGGCATCGCATTCATGCCGTTCTTCCCGATTGCGGTCGGCGAGCATGCGAAGCAGGACGGCGGCCCAGTCGCCCGGGTCGCGAAGGAGGTCGGCGCCACCCCCGCCCAGGTCGCGCTCGCGTGGCTGTTGCACCGGTCGCCGGTGATCACCCCGATCCCCGGTACCAGCTCCGTGGCGCACCTGGAGGAGAACGTCGCCGCCCAGCAGGTGCGGCTCGGCGACGCCGAACTCGCCGTCCTGGCCGAAGGGATCTGAGGGGAGGGCCGGGCGCGGGACGCGTCGCACCCGGCTACGACCCGGTCCGCGAGGAGTTCGGCGCGGCTGGGCGCCTCGGCGCGCCCACCGTCAGCGTCCTACCGAGCCCCGGCGGTGCAGATCGGGGCCGGTCCCGCGGGTGCCGGCAAGCGTACCTCGCCCTCCAGGGACAGTTCGGCGATCGCATGAGCGAGCGACACCAGCGTCTTGTGATGGTGCCAGCCCTGGAACGTGCGACCCTCGAAGTCGAGCGCGCCCACCCGCGTCGACACGGCCGCGAACGAACCGTCGACCCGTTGGGTCAACCGGCTGAGCCCCAGCAGCGCGTCGGTGTCGGCGTCGGTCATGTTCGTCAGCCACACCTGCGGCGACGTGCTCGCGGCGGTGTCCCACTCGGCGACCATGACGTGCCGCGCCTGCCCGCCGCCGTCGGCCTGGTTGAGCGTCGGCGTCACCTGGAGCCGCAACGCGAGCCGCTCGCCCTTGTCGCCAACCGGCTGTCGCAGCCCTTTCGCCAGTTCGGCGAGTCGCTGGGCCGGCATCGCCTGGCCGCCGTAGCGGCCGACCGCCGGGTCGCCGGCCACCACCGGGGTGCCGCCGCGCAGCCGCAGGACGTAGGGCACCTGGCGGCGGGTCAACCCGGGGATCATCGCGGCGGTGTCGACGTCGCGGGCGTCCATCACGACGGGCCGGCGCAACGGGCCCATCGCCGCGACGGTGTCCGAGACGAGGCTGATCGCACACTCGGTCGGGCTGGCGCAGTCGACGTAGTCGGGGATGCCGACCTTCCGTCGGCGGCCGTCGTCGGTGAGCCAGTCGCGCGGCAGGACCAGCCGCCAGTTGACCGGACACGCGAGCGCGGGGCCGACCAGCCAGATGGCGAGCACGTGCTGATGGTTCACCGTCCGGCCAAGGCACGGCACGACGCTGTTGCGCACGCCGACGGAGTGCGCGCCGGATTTCTCCACGATACGCGGCTGTACGACCCACGCCCCGGCCGACGCCGCGTCGTGCACATAGCGGGTCAGTGCGGCCCGCACCGGCCGCCAGTCCCACGTCGACTTGCTGATGAAATGGTGCAGCCGTTGCTCGCCCGCCGAGCTTTCCGGCAGTGCCGCGACGCTCGCGATATTGCGAATCGTTTTCCGTCCCGGTGCGTGCAGCAGGCCGCGGACGTACAACTCGCCGAGCGTCCGATGATCGGCTCGCGGAAGCGTGGCGAGCAGCGTGTTGCAGACCTCGAGAACACCGTCGTCGTAGACGGCTCGCGCGATGTCCTCCATATACGAGCTGGTCACGTCGCGTACCTCCCGCGCGTCGCTTGGGCACCCCGCCCGCCTGATGAGGCGCGTCTGGAGCCATTAAACCCGCCGCCATGGGGCAAGTCGAACAGCCAAACGGCAGCGGCAGCCGATGTGCGAGCGACCCCGTGAGCCGGTGGTGATCAAGCTGACCCACCACCACCGGCATTCGCCTGGCATAGTTGGTACGACGCCCCAGCGAGGCGTTCCGGACGAGGCACGCCGTACCCGGCCAGCGACAAGACGGCGCGGATGGAGAGTCTCGTGCTGTACGACGTCGTTCAGGTCGTTGGTTCACTGCTGATCCTGGCTGGCTTCGTCGCGGCTCTAGCGGGCCGCATCAAGCAGTCGTCCTATACCTATCTCGCCGCGAATGCGGTCGGTTCGGCAGTGCTGACCTGCACCGCGGTGATCGGCCGCGAGTGGGGCTTCATCCTGCTCGAGGGCGTGTGGGCATTGGTCTCGATCTACTCGATCGTCAGGAAGGCAGCCGGCCGGTCCGTCGCCGCCTCTCACTGATCGCGGGCCGGGACCGTGTACTGCAGCAGCAGCGTGTCGATCCAGCGGCCGTGCTTGTAGCCCACCGCGGTCAGGCGGCCCGCGTCGGTGAAGCCCGCCCGCCGGTGCAGGGCGGTCGAGGCGTCACTGCCCGTGTCGGCGACGACCGCGATCACCTGGCGCGCGTCGGTGCCGGCGCAGGCCTCGAGCAGCGCGCCCAGCAGCAGCGTGCCGAAGCCCGCGCCGGTGCGCCCCGGCGCCAGGTAGATCGAGTCCTCGACGGTGTGCCGGTACGCGGGCTTGGGCCGCCACGGCCCCGCGTACGCGTAGCCGGCCACCTCGCCGCCCGCCTCGCCCACGAGGAACGGCAGGCCCCGTTCGGTCAGGTCGTCGAGGCGCCGGCGCCAGTCGGCGATCGGCGGGGGGTGCTCCTCGAACGTGGCCACCGTGCCGGTGACGTAGTGCGCGTAGATGTCCGCGACGGCGGCGAGATCGCCGGGCGCGGCCGGGCGGACGAGCAGGTTCGGGGCCATGACCCCATCAGATCACGCAGGCGGGGACGGCCGGTCGAGGTGCCCCGACGGCGAGCGGGCGGCGGCAGCGCGTTACCGCTCCTTCACGGCGAGGGCGAGCGCCGGCACCATCGCCGCGGCGGTCAGCAGGAACGTCAGCGGGTAGCCGGCCGTGGTCACGAGCAGCCCGGCCAGCAGCGCGCCGCCGGCCATCCCGAGGTCGTAGGCGGTGTTCCAGATCGCGCTGACGGTCAGCTCGCCGCCGACCGGCGCACGGTTGTACATCAACACGAGGGTCGCGTTCTGCAGCACCCCGAAGCCGGCGCCGAAGACGAGCGCCCCACCGATCACCGCGACCGCGCTGCCGGTCAGCGCCATGGCCGCCATGCCCGCCGCGGCCAGCGCGAGGCCGGGCACCAGCAGCCGGGCCGGGCCGCGGCGGTCGCCGAGCCGGCCGGCCACCCAGCGGGCGGCGGTCGCGGCCCCGGGCTGGGCCAGCAGCGCGGCCGCCGCCACCCACGCGGGCCGGTCCGCGATGGCCAGCGGCAGGAACGTCACGAGCACCCCGACGGCCGCGGTCGACGCCGCGAAGATCGTCGCCGGCCGGTTGAACGCGGGCCGGCGCAACCCCGCCAGCAGCCCGCGGTGCTCGTGTGCCCCCGCCAACGCCGCCCGGTCCGGCAGTCCCGGCACCGACAGCAGCGACAGCAGCGACAGCAGCGTGATGACCGCCGTGGCCACGAACACCGGCCCGAAGCCCCACTGCGCCGCCACCCACACCCCGGCGGGCAGGGCGAGCAGACTGGACACCCCGCTCACCAGGCCCACCACCGCGAGCCCCTCACCGCGCCGCTCGGCCGGCATGATGGCCGCGTTCAGCGCGCCGCCGGCCACCGTGCAGATCGCGAAGCCGAGCCCGCGCACGATGCTGACCCCGATGATGGTGTACTGCCCCCCGTCCGCCGCCAGCACCAGCGTCGGCCCGCCGAGCAGCGTCAGTCCGAGCGCGAGCGCCCAGCGGTACCCGATGCGGGCCGTCAGCCGCGGCGTGACCAGCTCGCCGGCCACCGTGGCCAGCAGCAGCGCGACGGTGCCGAGCCCGGCGCCGCCGTGCGCGCCGCCCTGCTTGGCGAGCAGCGGCACGACCGACAGCGGGAGATAGAAGCCGACCGACGTCCCGAAGATCGACACGGAGCGCAGCAGCAGCGGGCGGGAGACGAGGCCGGACCGCGCAGGCGCGGTGATCGCGTCGGTGGTGGTGGTCATGTCCACGACGCTAGGGAGCCACCGGCCCCCGGATAAGGTCCAGTTCCGTGCGCGTGGCGTGGGCCGGCCCGGGCCCGAGCCCCCGCCGTCGCCGACCTGCTGGGCGGTGGATTTGTGTGCGGTGCGCCCCGGCGGGTACGTCGGGCCGCCATGACGGCATCGCAGGCGCACGGCGCGCGGGAGGGTCGCGGCATCGCGCTGCCGGCCATCGTGCTCGGGGCCGGGCTGGGCGGGTTCTTCGACGGGATCCTGCTGCACCAGCTCCTGCAGTGGAGGGAAACGATGTGGGACGGGATCTTCCACGCCGTGACGTGGCTGGCCGTGCTACTGGGGCTGGGGCTGCTCTACTCCCGCGTGACCGCCGGGCCGTCGGACCGGCGCGCCCTGTGGGGCTGGGTCCTCGTCGGCTGGGGCCTGTTCAACCTCGTCGAGGGACTCGTCGACCACCAGATTCTGGGCATACACCACGTGCGCGGTGGCCCGGGCCAGTCGTGGTGGGACCTCGGCTACCTCGCGCTCGGCGCGCTGCTGGTGGCCGTGGGCTGGCTGCTGCGGCGCGGCGCGCGCCGGTGAGCCGCGGCCACCGGGTCCTCAGCGCTCCGGCGTGCCCCGCAATCGGCTTCGGTTTGCGCCGCGGGCGATTTCGGTCAGCGCCGCGGGGGGGCTTCGACTTGCCCCGCGGGCGGCTCCGGCATGCCCCGCAAGCGGCTTTGGCGTGCGCCGCGGGCAACTCCAGTTCTGCGCCGCGGGCGGCTCCGGCATGCCCCGCAAGCGGCTTCGGTTTGCGCCGCGGGCGGCGAGGAGCGGGCAGCCGGCGGCGGTGCCACCGCTCGTGGCTACCTTCTCGGTGCGTGGCGGTGCCGTACGACGGTGTCGTCGACGCGCCAGGCCAGCTCCTCGACGACCCCGGTCACGCCGTCGACGGCCCGGGCCAGCGCGGCCAGCCGCTGGGCGGCGCTGCGCCGCTCCACCTCGCCGTGCAGCGTGACGACGCCGTCGGCCACCTTGACGTCGACCGCGGTCGGGTCGACGCCGAACGCGGGCAGTACCACCTGGTCGATGACGTCGCGTTCGACGGCCGCGTCACTGCGCAGGGCGCGGCGCATGAGGTCGCCGCGGGTCACGATGCCGAGCAGCCGGCCGCTGCCGTCCTCGACGACGGGCAGCCGCCTGACCCGGTGACGGGCCATGAGCCGGGCCGCGAACCGGATCGGGGCGTCCGCGCCGACCGTGACGGCGGGCGCGGTCATCAGCTCCGCGGCGCTCGGGTCCGCCTCGTCGCCGGGGTCTGAGACGGCGGTGAGCAGGTCGGCCTCGGACACCACGCCCAGCACCCGGTCGCGGTCGTCGACGATCGGCAGCCCGCTCACCCCGAAGTCCGTGAGCACGTCGACGAGCTGCCTGGCGTGGCAGTCCGCCGTGGCCACGACGACGTCGGGCGTCATCACGTCCAGCACGCGCAGCTCGTTCATCGGGCACCTCCTACCGCACAGTGTCGGGCCTGCCGGCCGGTCCCGGCAGGGTCCTTGGGCCCGTCCCGGCGGGCCGCCCGGCGGCCCGCATGCCGATGGCGTCGAACACCGGCGCGAGGCCGGGCGGGTGAGATCCGCTCCGGCGCTGCCCCATCGGCGAACCGGCCGGCGCCCGAGGACCCTCCGCGCCGGTCCGTGCCCACGCCGCCGTGACGAGCGCGTCCGGGCTGAACGCCGCCGATCGGGGCGGTGGCGCAGCCGCGCAGGTTCGGACATATGCCGCGGCCGGGTTCGGGGTGAAGTTCCCTGACCGGACACGGGCGCGGCGCGGAGGATCGAGATGTAGGGGAGGCCGCGAGACCGGAGGAGGAGCCATGCACGCCAAGGACATCATGAGCGCCCCGGCCCGCACGGTGCGCGCGGACGCGCCCGTCGCGGACGGGGTGGCGCTGCTGGAACGGTGGTCGATCACGGCGGTGCCCGTCGTCGACGACGACGGCACGCTGGTCGGCATGCTCAGCGAACGCGACGTACTGCGCCATGCGGCCGGCGCCGGAGCCCGCCTGGTGCGGGACGTGATGGGCGGCCTGCCGGTCGCGGCGTGGCCGGACGCCGACATCGCCGACCTGGTGGCGGTTATGGTGCAGCGGGACGCCCATACGGTGCCGATCGTCACCGAGGAGCAGGTCGTCGGCGTCGTCAGCCGCTGCGACGTGCTGCGCACGCTGCTGCCCACCGACGAGGCCGCCCAGCGGGAGGCCCAGCGTCGCCTCGACGCCTACGCCGACGGGCGGCGGCGCTGGCCGGTGACCGTCCACGACAACGTCGCGACCATCGACGGCCCGTTCGACGACGACACCGAGCTGGCGGTCGCGGGGGCGCTGGTGCGCACCACCGCCGGTGTTCGCACGGTCCGGGTCACGGCCCGGGCGGGCTGAGCCACGCCCTGGCTGCGAGTCAGCGGTCCGGGTCACGGCCCGAGCCGGGTGAGCCACGCCCTGGTCGTGAGTCGCGTCCTCACGCCGTGGTGGGTGCGATTCGCCATGCGGGTGCCCGGGCCGGCTGGGCCGCGCCCGGTTGGGCGGCTCAGCGGTCCGGGTCGGGTGAGCCGCGCCCTGGTGACGGGTCGCGTCTTCACGCCGCGGCGGGTGCGACCCGCCACGCGGGTGCCCGGGCCGGACCGTGGGCGATGAGGACCGGGCAGGCGGCGTGCCACAGCACCCGGCGGGCCACCGAAGGGCGGCCCGGCTGCGCCCGGTCGGCCGGGCAGCGGGTGCCGATGACCATCAGCCCGGCCCACTGCGAGGCCACCGTGAGAGCGTGGACGGCTTCGCCGGGCTCGCTGCGCACCTCGACCTCCACGAGCGGGAACTCCTCGTGCCAGGGTGCGGCGGCCTCGCGCAGCGCGTCGTGCACGACGCTCTCCTCGGCGCTGAGGTCGGTACAGCGGCCTTCCCCCGGCCGCCAGAGGTCCGGGTGCGGCCAGGCCTTGACGATGACGAGCCGCACGCCGCGCCGCGCCGCCTCCTCGAAGGCCAGGCGCAGTGCCCGGCGGGCCGAGTCGGAGTCGTCGAAGCCGGTGACGACCGGCGCTGAGTGCGGTAGCGCCGCATCGGGCCCCGCCCAGCGCTGCGCCTCGTGGACGATGAGGACGGGGGCGTCCGCGCGCGCACCCAGCGCCGCACTGGTGGAGCCCATCGGCCGTCCGTCGTCCGGCCCGGTGCCGCGTCCGCCGACGACGACGAGCCGTGCCTGCCCGGCCAGCTCGCGCAGCACGTCGGCCGGCGCGCCACGGCGGGTCTCGGCCACGGTCGCGACGCCGACCCGCCAGCGTTGCGCCTCCACGGCGGCGCGCGCCGCAGTGCCCGCGCCGGCGGCGCTCGATCCTTCGGGCAGCACCGTGACCACCTGCAGCATGCGCGTGCACCGGCTGGCCTCGTCCGCGGCCCAGCGCAGCGCGCCCATGCTCTGCGCCGAGCCGTCGACACCGACCACCACCGGGCCATATCGGTACGCCATCGGAGTGCCCCCTTCCATGTCGGGACTCCCCACCGTCCATGCTGCCTCCGAACCGGGGGAGGGCGGCAAGGCCGAACGTCCCTTTTGCGGCCCGCTGGTGCATGAAGGGCGCCCCGCGGGGCATCTCGCCAGGGGCCGACACGGGAGGTGGGACATATGGCCGGCAGCCAGGTCGTGGTCGGCGTCGACGGCGGGGAGCCGTCCGCGGAGGCCCTGCGATGGGCGGCGACCACCGCGGCCCGGCGGGGCGCGACGCTGCGCATCCTGCTGGCGTACCGCTGGCGCGTGCCGGCCGTGCTGGCGCCCCGCGGCGGGCTCGCGGAGGCCGCCCGGGAGCTGGCCGACGCGCTGGTGGCCGACTGGGGCCGCGACGCCGAGGCCGTCGCGCCGGGCGTGGACGTGCGGCCGGCGGCGGTGCTGGGCCATCCGGCCGACGTGCTGCTGGGCGTGGCCGACGAGGCCGACCTGCTCGTGGTCGGCACGCGGGGCCGCCATCGGGCCGCCGGCGCAATGCTGGGCTCGGTCAGCCAGCAGGTGGCGACGCGGGCCAGCTGTCCGGTCGCCGTGGTGCGCGGCCGTGCGGAGCCGGACGGTGGCGTGCTCGTCGGCGTCGACGACTCGGCCTCGGCCGGCGCGGCGCTGCGCCTGGCCTTCGCCGAGGCCGAGCGCTGGGGCGCCGATCTCGTCGCGGTGCGGGCCATCGAGTCGCCGCTCACGCCGCCGGCGCTGGGGCTGCCCCCGCTGCTGTACGACACGGCGGAGGCCGCCCGGGCGCTGTCGGAGTCGGCGGCCGCGCGGGTGGCGGAGATCGGGCGGGAGCACCCGGGCGTGGCGTGGGAGTTCCACGGCGTCGCCGGCGACGCGGGCGACGTGCTGTGCGAGCGATCGGGGCGCACCCGGCTCGTCGTGATCGGCAGTCGCGGCCACCGCGGCCTCGCGGGGCTGCTGCTGGGCTCGGTCGGCCTGTGCCTGTTGCAGCGCGCGGAATGCCCCGTGCTTGTCGCCCACGCCGAGCCTCGCGCCGGGGAGGATTCCTGACCGGCGGTTCCGCGCGGGGCGACGCCCACCGGTGCCCGCGTCCGGTGTCTACGGAACAGCCGGACGCCGCGCGACACCAGCACGGCGCGCCGAGCGCCACCGCCGTGAGCGTCTGTGCCACGATGAGCGGGCCAGCCTCGCGCATGCGAATCCCCCGGGCCGGGCCGCCCGGCCTCAATGGCGGGCGGCCGGCACCGGGGCCGAGGCGTGGTCGAGCACCCGCCGGGGCACGGAGCGTCCAGGCTTCGCGGTGAGCCGTCGCCACGCGGGTCGAGCCCGGACCGGAAGGGGCCGGACGAGCTCAGGAGCGATCGGCCGAGGCGCCCGAGAAGTCCTGCGGCGCCGTCTGGCGCCCGGGAAGGACGATCCGCTGGCTGTCCATCCAGGCCTGCAGGTTCGGGCCGGACTCGAAGCTGGCGATCATCGCGTACCGCGGCTGCGGACCCGGGTGGAACGCCGCGTGCCAGAGTCGCTCGGTGTCCACGACGAACTGGGCGCCGCGCGGCATCGGGATGCGGTGCTCGGTCGACGGGTCGTCGCGGTCCTCGCGCAGCATCATGTAGCTGTCGGGGTCGTCCGTCAGGTTCAGCCAGGCGCGCACCACCCAGCCCTCGCCCTCGGGGTTCAGCCGGTTGTTGTCGTCCAGGTGCAGATGCCGCTGGACGACCGTTTCCTCGTCGGTCGACGTCGCGAGCTTGATGATGCGCACCCGGCCGAAACGGGCACCGACCGAGTGGACCCAGTCGCGCAGCGTCGGGGCGAGCGCGGCGTTCGCCGTCCACACCGCGTCCTTGTCCGGCCGGCCGTGCTCCCAGAACCCGCGGGGATCGTCCTCGCCGAGCGCGGACGCCAGCACCGCGAAGTTGGTGTCGCCGCCGGACTTCCAGTCCAGGTACCGCAGCTGCTCCCACTCTGTCGCGTCGAGCGACCCGGCGTACGGCCGCAGGATCTCGTATCCGGTCTCCTCCAGCGCCGGTAGGCGGTGGTAGCGGGCTTGTGCGATGGGCATGAGTGACCTCCGTCCAGTGCCGGCCCCCGGCGGGCCGGCGCCGGGAGGCGGCTACCCACCCTCCTTACCGCCACACCGGTGATGGGTGACGTCCGGGATGTGATTCGCCGGGCGGCGTCCGGTCACCAGGCCGTGCCCGGACCGGTCGCCGTGCGACGATCATGACGACCTGGTCGCCCGCCGCCGCGACGATCCCGGCGGCGAAGCCGGCCCCGAATGCGGCCACCAGCCATGTCCAGCGTCGAGCGTCGCGCACCATCACGGCCTCCGTTTCCCCGAGTCCGGACCTGGGTCTCCTCCACTGACCGTAGGCACGGACGGCACGCCCGCGACAAGGGCGCGAGGTCCTGCCGGCGCCTGCCGATCGGGACCGAGGACGACGACCGGCGGGCGGCACCCCGCGGCGGCGCCGGGCGGAGCGCGACCCGTCCCCGGCCGGCGACCGGCCGGGGACGGGGACGGCTCACATCTTCTGTCGGCCCTGCTGTTCGCCGCGCTGTGCGGATTGCTGCGGCTGGCGCTGGTTGCGCTGCGGTGCTTCGTGGGCGCGGATCTCGATCTTGCGCGGCGTGAGCTCCTCGGCCTTGGTCACCGTGACGGTCAGCACGCCGTTGCCGAAGGTGGCCTCCACCTTGTCGGCGTCGGCGTCGCCCGGCAGCTCCACCTGGTACTCGAACTCCCCGGTCGGGCGGTTCTGCCGGCGCATGACGCCGCCGCGCTGGCGCTGCTGGAACCTGCCGGTGATGCGCAGTTCCTCGCCGCGGATCTCGACGTTGACCTCGCGCGGGTCGACGTCCGGCAGGTCGACGTCGACGATGTAGGCGTTGTCGGTCTCCTCCACGTCGACCGGCGTCAGCGCCGGCCAGTCCTGCCAGCGGGTCGTGGTGGCCGGCTCGCCGAAGAAGTCGGACATCACCTGGTTGAACCGCGTCGAGATGTCCTCGATCTCCCGGCGCGGGTCCCACCGGTACAGCGGCGCCATCCGCCCTGCGGCGTGCAGACGCCTCGAGGGGTAGGGGCTGAGTGTCATGGCGGATTCCTTTCTGCCAGCTGGTTGCGTGTGGCTCGGAGATCTCGGCCAACAACCAGCATCGTGGGCCCGCCGCGAGTGGATCCGTGTCGCCCGAACCAGATGAGCCTCGCCCGGATGAGTCTCGCCCGGATGAGCCTCCGGGGACTTCTCGGCCGCCGGCATGAGGTGACCCAGCCTGGGCATCAGGGGATGGATGCGCCGCCGATTGGGTGGAGACGTACACGAGAAGGGGGAACGGGTCATGAAGGCCAAGGTCGGCGACAGGCTGGTCGAAGAGGGCAGGCACGTCGGGGATCACCGCCGTGTCGGCGTTATCACCGCGGTCCGCCATGACGACGGAAGCCCGCCGTACGTCGTGCGGTGGTTCGACAGCCAGCACGAGGCACTGGTGTTCCCGGGCCCGGACGCGCGGGTCGAGCGCGACCAGTCCGCAGGTACGTCCGGCTGAGCACCGGGAGTACATCCGCGTCACGCCGCCCGGCGCGAGCCGCTACCGGAATGCGGGCCAGTGCTCGGGCCTTCAGGCCGGGGGTGAAGGCCCGCGCTGGGAGGGCCGCCAAGGCCCGGGCAGTGCCTTATGCCGGAAGCTTCCGCTGCTCGATGTACCGTTTCACGACGTTCAGCGGCGTCCCGCCAACGGAGCCCGCGAAGTGCGAACCTGACCACAGTTTGGTTGGCCTGGTAGTAGTGGCGGACAAGGTCGGGGAACTCCTGCCGTAAGCGGCGTGAGGACACGCCCTTGAGGGAGTTGACCAGCCGGGCCACGGCTACCTTGGGTGGGTAGTTCACGAGTAGGTGGACGTGGTTGTGCTCGCCGTTGAACTCAGCCAGCTCCGCTTCGAAGTCGTAGCACACGTCCCGCATGATTGCCTCCGTCCGGGACAGGTGCTGGTCGGTGCACACGTTGTGCCGGTACTTCGTGACGAAGACCAAGTGAACATGGATCGCGAAAACACAGTGTCTACCTGTGTGGATGCTTTCAAGTTCTGCCATACAGTGCTTGTCGTGCAGCTGCGGTACAACTTCCGCGTGTATCCGACGCCTGTCCAGCGGGCCGGGTTGGTTCGGGCGTTCGGCTGTGCGCGGGTGGTGTTCAACGACGGGCTGCGTCTGCGCCTGCAGGCCCGTGAGGCGGGCGGGAAGTACGTTTCCGATGGGGAGGTGTCGCGTCGTGTGATCACGGAGGCGAAGCTGACGCCGGAGCGGGCGTGGCTGGGTGAGGTGTCCGCGGTGGTGTTGCAGCAGGCCCTCGCTGACCTGAACACCGCGTACCGCAACTTGTTCGCCTCGATCACCGGCAAGCGCAAGGGCCGCAGGGTGGCCCCGCCGAGGTTTCGGTCGCGTAAGGACAACCGGCAGGCGATTCGGTTCACCAGGAACGCCCGGTTCAAGGTGCTGGACAACGGCCGGCTGCGGCTGCCGAAGATCGGCGACCTGGAGGTCCGCTGGTCCAGAACCCTGCCCTCGGACCCGTCCAGCGTGACGATCATCAAGGATGCGGCGGGCCGGTACTTCGCCTCGTTCGTCGTGCAGAGTACGGACGAGCCGCTCCCGGAGACCGGCTCCGAGGTGGGTATCGACCTGGGGCTGACCCACTTCGCGGTACTCTCGGACGGTGTGAAGGTGGCCGCGCCGACGTTCCTGCGCCGCGCGGCCCGCAAGCTCAAGCGGCTGCAACAGGATCTGTCGCGTAAGCAGCGCGGGAGCCGCAACCGCGGGAAGGCCGTGGTCACGGTTGCTCGGGCGCACGCCCGGGTGGCCGATACCCGGCGGGACTGGCAGCACAAGCTGTCCACGGCGATCATCCGCGACAACCAAGCGGTGTATGTCGAGGACCTGTGCGTCGCTGGTCTCGGCCGGACCCGGCTGGCGAAGTCCGTACACGATGCCGGTTGGGCGTCGTTCACGGCCATGCTGGAGTACAAGGCCGCCCGGTACGGGCGGGCCTTCGCCCGGGTGGACCGGTTCTTCCCGTCGACCCGGATGTGTTCGGTGTGTGGCCGGGTCAACGAGAAGATGCCGCTGAGCGTCCGGGCGTGGGACTGCCCCTGCGGGGCAGCCCACGACCGGGACGTGAACGCGGCGCTGAACGTGTTGGCCGCCGGACAGGCGGACAACGCAAACGACCGTGGAGCGCAGGTAAGACCGGCACGAGTGCCGGCACCGCGCGGCGAAACGGTAACCCACCCGGACGCGGCGTGTTCCACACGCAGCGTGGAGGGAACCTCCGCCCTTGGGGCGGAGAGGATGTCAAAGCAGACCGAGTTGCCGGGCGCGCCGGACGGCGTCGCGCCTGCGGTGGACGCCGAGCTTGTGGTAGATCGTCGCGACGTGGGTCTTGACGGTGTTGAGCGACAGGTGCAGGCCCGCGGCGATCTCGGTGGCGGTGAGGAATCCGGGCAGCAGCTGCAGGACGCTCGTCTCGGCTTCGGTCAGCGCGACAACGGGGTGGCTGTATGCGGGGGGTGACCCGGCGGTCGCCGCGGCCAGGTCGGGCTCCGGGCCCGCCGGGAGACCGGCGATGCGGTCCAGCACGATGAAGGGGAGGCGCAGCGACTCCTCGCCGGCCAGGGAGCCGGCCCGGCGCAGGTGGCGGTCGGCCTGCTCGAGGCGGCCCTCGCTGCGGGCCGCGGCGCCGAGCAGCAGGTGCGCCTCGACGGCGTGGACGAGCGACGGCTGGTCGTGTTCCAGGAACGGCAGCAGCAGGCGTTCGACCGTCGCGGTGGGGTTGCGCAGGGTGGAGTCGGCGACGTCGATCTTTGCCGCGGCGATCGCGGTGACGATCGACGGGAAGCCGCCGGCGTCGGCGTCGAGGCAGCGCCGGGCCTCGCCGAGCAGCCCGCGGGCCGCCAGCAGCTCGACGCGCGCCGCGCGGGGGCCCCAGACCGGCACGACGAGCAGGTCGGCCTCCTCGACGATGAGCTGCTCCAGGGCGCCGAGGGCGGCGTCGACCTGCCCGGCCTGGTAGCCGGCCAGGATGCGGCAGAAGACCTCGCAGGCCTGCAGGGCGGGGCCCGGCGGCCAGTTCTGGACCAGCAGCTCGTCGAGGTGCCGGTGCGCCCGGGCGGGCCGGCCGCGCTGGACGGCGACGGCCGCCAGGGTGAACAGCGCCCAGCTCTCGTCCTGGGAGTCGGCGATGCCGCGCCGGTGCAGGGCGGCCCGCAGGTCGCCGGCGATGCGGGCGGCCGAGCGCAGACGGCCTTGCTGGCAATCGGCGACCGCGCGGATCCGTGCGGCGGTCGTCTCGTCGGCGGCTGATCCGTGCGGTGCCGCGGCCAGGTGCCGCTCGGCCGTGACCGGGTTGCCGGCCTGTACCGCGTGCCAGGCGAAGACAAGCGCCTCCGACGTCGCCGAGCGGCCGCCCGACGTCGCCGAGGGGCCGCCCGACGTCGCCGAGGGGCCGCCCCAAGCCGCCGAGGGGCCGCCCGACGCGGCCGGGGGGCCGCCCGACGGCGGCGCGGACGCGGCAGGCCCGCCGGCAACGCGCGGCGCGACGTCGCCGCCGGCCGAGGCATGGCGGCGCGCCTCGGCCGGTCGGCCGTGCTCGGCGTACCAGGCGGCGGCGCTGCGATGCAGGGCCTGCATCCGGTCGGGGGCGGCGTCGAGCAGGCCGGCGCTCAGGGCGGCCCGCCACAGCCGGGGAAAGGCGTACCAGCCGGACGCGCGGTCGAGCGCGACGAGGCACCGATCCTGCTCGGCGAGCGTCGCCAGCAGCGTCTCGCTGTCCTGGACGCCGGTGACGGCGGTGAACAGCGCGGCGTTGAAGGAGGTGAGGATGCTGGCGGCCCGGGCCGCCTCGCGTACGTCGCCCGGCAGGCCTGACAGCACTTCGTGTTCGAGGTAGCCGTCGAGCCCCGCCCCGGTGCGCAGCAGGTCGTCGAGCTGCGGCGCGGTGTCGTACCGATGGTGCAGGAGCGTGTCGATGAAGACCGACAGCCCGGCGGCCCAGCCGCCGGTGATCGCGTAGAGGTGCCGCTGCGCGACGGGCGCGAGGCGCAGTCCCCGCTGCGCGCACAGCTGTGCCGTCTCCGTGCTGGTCAGCCGCAGGTCGTCGGCGGTGATCACGGCCTGGACCGATGGCGTGGCCCGGTCGCTCGCGGCCAGTTCGAGGTTCGTCCGGCTGCCCAGGACGAGCCGGATCGGGGACCGGCGCCGGCGGTCGGCCGACGGCGGGGGCAGCAGCCGGTCCAGGAGCCGGCGCAGGCTCTGTGCGTCGGTGCGGGGATCGATGCCGTCCAGCACCACGGTCAGCGGTCGCGGCGCCGCCCCGGGCCCGGGCAGGCCGTCGAGGCGGGCGATCGCCGCCGGCAGGTCGTCCACGGGCCGGCGGCGCTCGGCCGGATCGGCCGAGGACCACAGGCGTGCCGTGCCGGCCTCGGCCAGCTCGGCATAGAGGACCGGCAGGGACCGGGCCAGCTGGGTGAGCCAGTCGCGCAGCACCGTGGTCTTGCCGATGCCGGCCGGGCCGTAGACGGCCGACACCGCCGCGGTGCGGGCCTTGTCCAGCGCGGACAGCAGCCGCGGCCGGCGCAGGAGCGCACCCCCGGCCGGCGAATCCGATGCTGCGGACATCACGACGCCGTAGGCCCGGACCGGCGGGTGACGGCCACGACTGCGGTGTGCCTGCCGCCGCACACGGAGGCGGAACGTCGGTAGCGGTGCACGATCTGGCGATCCATTGGCTGGTCTCCCGACGCCTGGACAGCAGAACGCGACGGCCGCCCGCTCGTCGACCACACTATGGCTACTGGCCGTCACGCAGACGATGCAGCACGGCGGAGCGCATGTCCACCACCTGTACCGGTCGAATTGATTCATGGCTGATCGGCGTCGGTCGATCGCGGTTCGGCTACCCGGTTCGGTCCGATCATTCGATGCATACCGGGTGATGTGCGCGCTCGAGTGGGATGCGTGGGTAAGTCGCCGCCATTACTCATCGTCGCGGCCGATGGCGGCGGCCGCGACGCGATGGACAAGGTCGGCTGTACCGAATCGCAGCGGCAGGGCAGCCTGCCGGGAGGTGGCCATGATCGACGTGCTCACGACCGCGGCCGCGGTGCGGGACGTGGCGAGGCTGCACGCGGTCGCCGCCACCGGCCTGCGGGCGCAACCGGAGCCGTGGTGCGACCGCGTCGTGCAGCTGACCGCCCGCCTGCTCCAGGTGCCGATCGTCCTGCTCGTGCTGGTCGAGCGGTTCCGGCAGATCATGCCCGGCGCGACCGGACTGCCCGAACCGTGGCAGCGGCGGCGGGAGACCCCGCTGAGCCATTCCATCTGCCAGTACGTCGTCGGCGCCGGCCGATCGCTCGCGATCGCCGACCTGCGCCGGCACCCGGTACTGCACACCAGCGACGCGATCGGCGACCTCGGCGTCACGGCCTACGCCGGCGCGCCGGTCCACGGCCGCGACGGGCACGTGCTGGGCACGCTGTGTGTCATCGACGGCGCGGCCCGGGCCTGGTCGGGGCCGGAGCTGGCCGCGCTGCACCGCGCCGCGGCGCGATGCAGCCGCAAGCTCCAGGCGCTCGAGAGCTCGCCACCGCCCGTCCGGCGGGAGCCTCTGGTGCCCGCGGCGCCCCCGCCCCCGCCGGCCGGTCGCGCCGCCGGCGACGTGATGCTGTGGACCCCCGGTGGCCTTCCGGCGGCGCTGACCCTGGACCGCCGGTTCCCCGCACAGTCCGGGGCGGCCGAGCTCACGCTGGCCGGCCGCTGGCACGGCGAGCCGGTCGCTGTGATCGTTCGTACCGCGGACCACCCCGGCGCCGTGCGCCGGTTCCGCCGACGGTTGGGTGTCGCGCAGGCATTCCGCCGGTGTCCACCGCGGCTGCCCGTCCCGCAGTACCGCTGGCACGACGATCGCACGCTCGTCATCACCCGTGCCCTCGGCGAACCGCTGCGAGGGCGCGGCGGCACCGACTGGGCGGCGGCGACCCACCTCGCCGCGCTGTTGTCCACCTGGCGCCCGACGCCGTCCGACGCCCGGCGATGGACGGTGGACTACGCCGCCTGGATCGCGCGGCACGAGCGGGCGGGGCGGCTCAGCGGCGACGAGGCCGACCGGCTCGCGGTCCTGGTGCGCCGCTGCCAGGACGACCGGACCTTCGCCCATGGCAGCCTGTCCCCGCGCGACGTGGTGCGGCTTGCGTCGGGCCGGCTGGCGCTGACCGGCTTCACCCACGCCGGGATGTACCTCGCCGGCATCGACCTTGCCGCCCTCGCCTTCGCCGCCCCCGAGCCGGGGCTCCGGCGGGCCATCGACGCGCGCGCCGTCAACGCCGACATCGTCGAACCGTTCGCCGTCAACCTGCTGTTGCACGCCGCGGATCGCGCCGCCCGCCCGCCGGGCCCGGTGCCCGCGGTTCGGGTTGCCGCGCTCCTCGACGCCCGCCGCCACGCCCGTCGCCTGCTCGCCGACCTGGGGGTCTGACTCCGGGCCCGGCCGGCGGCCCGGCCGGCGACGAGGACGCCGGCGAGCGCGGGCAGGCGACGAGGACGCCGGCGAGCGCGGGCAGCAGGGCGACGGGCGCCGTCGCTCGGCTCAGCGGC
>NZ_JBFAZW010000096.1:0-41364 GCF_040682015.1 Dactylosporangium sp. NPDC051485 | reverse complement strand
GCCGTTCCCGGCGGCCCCGCCGCCGGCCGGCCCCCGTCCGCCGGTCATCGCCGCGCCCGGCGGGGTGCTGGCGCCGCCGCCCAACGCGCCCGTCTCGGGCCCGACCGGCATGCCGGTGTCCGGGATGCCCGCGTCCGGGCCGCCCGCGCCGTTCTCCTCGGCCCCGCCGCCCCTGCCCGTCCAGGGCAGCCCGACGGCCCCGATGTCGCCGGCCGGCTTCCAGTCCGCGGCCACGCCGCAGTCCCCGACCGTCCCGGGCGGCCCGACGGCGCCGATGTCGCCGGCCGGGTTCCAGTCCGCGGCCACGCCGCAGTCCCCGGGCGGGCCGACGGTGCCGATGCCACCCGCCGGGTTCCAGTCCGCGGCCGCGCCGGTCCCGGGAGGCCCGCCCAACAGCACGGCCGTCTTCGGGGCGCCCCCACCGGTCCCGGTGCCCCCGCACGGCGCTCCGCCCGTCCCGGGCCGCTCCGGCGGCAGGCTGGGCCTGCTGGTCGGCGTCGTTGCCGTGCTCGTGCTGCTGCTCGGCGCCGGCGGCGTGGCGGCCTACCGCGCGGTCAGCAACGACAAGACGTCCGACTCGAGCGCCAACCGCGGCAGCAGCGGCGGCAACGGCGGCAACACCCGCGGCAGCGGCGGCTCGGGCAGCACCGCCGGCGCAAACTCCGGCGGTCAGGCGGCCAACACCAAGGACGCCAAGCCCGGCGCCAAGCAGCAGAGCGTGCAGGTGGGCAAGTCGGTCTGGTTCGCCCAGTACAAGATCACTGTCAACAAGATGACGTACGACGCCGACGCGTCGCAGCACAAGCTCTCGGCCGAGGTCGTGGTGGAGAACCTCAGCACGGCCAACGCCACGCCGTACCTTCCCATCGTCTTCTCGATCGGCGGGCAGCAGTACACGGGCTCACTGCGGGAAAGCTCGACCGTCGCGGCCGGCCAGAAGAGCAACTACAACCTGGACTTCTCGATCTACGACCCGCTGACGGCCGGCCTCGCCACCGGCCAGCTCATCTTCGGCGGCGGCGAGGTGGAGCAGCCCACGATCCCGCTCGACGGCAGCGCGGTCAACGCCTACGAGCCGGTCAACCTGCTCAAGGACAAGAAGGTCACCGTGCACGACGTGACGGCCACCTTCACCACCTGCGACCTGCGCGGCGGCTTCTTCGACTACAACGGCCAGGCCAAGAAGGGCTACCGGGCGGTCATGTGCAAGGTCGACATCCAGTACACCGGCAACAGCTCCCTGTACGTCGGGCAGGAGCACTTCCGGCTCGCCGCCCCCGACGGCAGCGAGTTGGGGCCGCTCACCGCGCCGAACGAGGCGCTCTCCGGCGGGCAGGTCGCGGTCGGTGACCCCCTCGCGTTCCAGGTGAAGGCGGACCTGCTGGGCACGTACAAGCTGCGCCTGGTCGACCTCGGCGGTCACAAGGACCGTCAGCCCGGCGACGTCGCCGAGATCGACCTGGTCCTCAAGTAGCGGCGAACTAACGGGCGCCGCCGTTGACATACAGGGTCTGGCCGGACACGTAGGAGGCCTCGTCGCTGGCCAGGAAGGCGATGACGGCGGCGACCTCCTCGGGCCGGCCGACCCGGCGCAGCGGCGTGCGCTCGGCGACCAGCGCCTGGTGCTCCTCGGGTGAGCTGCCCACGCGTTCGGCCGTGGCGGCGGTCATCGCGGTCGCGATGTAGCCCGGCGCGACGGCGTTGACCGTGATGTCGTACGGCCCGAGCTCGATCGCCAGGGTCGCGGTGAGCCCCTGCACGCCGGCCTTCGCGGCGGCGTAGTTGGCCTGGCCGCGGGCGCCCAGGGCCGAGCGGCTGCTGAGGTTCACGATGCGGCCGTAGCGGGCCTTCACCATGTACCGCTGCGCCGCCTGACAGCACAGGAACATGCTCGTCAGGTTCGTCTGCAGCACGGCGGTCCACTCGTCGTACGGCATCTTGAACAGCAGGTTGTCCCGGGTGATCCCGGCGTTGTTGACGAGGACGTCGATCCGGCCGATGCCGGCGAACACCTCGTCGACCTGCGCCTTGTCGGTCACGTCGCAGGCCACGACCCCGTCGCCGGCCTTCAGGTCCAGCGCCACCACGTTCGCCCCCTGCGCGCGCAGCAGCTCGGCGGTTGCCGCGCCGATGCCCTGCGCGGCGCCGGTCACCACGGCGGTCCTGCCCTCGAATCGCAAGTTCGTCACCTTTCCACCAGTACCGCGCTACCTTGCCCAACCCCGACGCACATGGTCGCCAACCCCCGGCTGTCCCCGGTGCGCCGCATCCGGTGCAGCAGCGTGGTCAGGATCCGCGCCCCGGAGCAGCCCAGCGGGTGCCCGATGGCGATCGCCCCGCCGTCGGGGTTGATCATCTCCGGGTCCAGCCCGAGCCGCTCGGCGCTGGCCAGGACCTGGGCCGCGAACGCCTCGTTGAGCTCGGCCTGCCGCACGTCGCCGATCTTCCAGCCGGCCCGAGCCAGCGCCTTGCGGGTGGCCGGGACCGGTCCGATCCCCATCACGTCGGGGTGCACGCCGGCCGAGGCGCCGGCGACGTACCGCCCGAGCGGCTCGAGCCCGAACTCGCGCAGCGCGTCCTCGCTGACCAGCAGCAGCCCGGCCGCGCCGTCGTTGAGCGGCGAGGAGTTGCCCGCGGTCACCGTCCCGCCCTCGCGGAACACCGGCTTGAGCTTGGCCAGCTTCTCGAGGCTGGTGTCGGCCCGGATGCCCTCGTCGGCGGCGACGCCCTCGATCGGCAGCAGCTCGGCCGCGAAGTGCCCGTCCCTCGTCGCCCGGGCGGCGTTGCGGTGGCTGCGCAGCGCGAACTCGTCCTGCCGCGCGCGCGTGACGCCGTACCTCGCCGCCACCTCCTCGGCCGTCTCGCCCATGCTCAGCAGCCCGTGCAGCTCGCGCATGGCGGGGTTGATCAGGCGCCAGCCGAGGCGGGTGTCGGCGATGGCCATCGCGTTGGGCAGCGCGTCGTCGGGGCGGGGGAGCACGAACGGGGCCCGGCTCATCGACTCCGACCCGCCGGCGACCACGACGTCGGCCTCGCCCGCGGCGATCGTGCGGGCGGCGACGGTGACCGCCTCCAGGCCGGAGGCGCACAGCCGGTTGACGGTCGCGCCGGGCACGCTGCCGGGGAGACCGGCCAGCAGTACCGCCATCCGCGCGACGTTGCGGTTGTCCTCGCCGGCCTGGTTGGCCGCGCCCCAGTACACCTCGTCCACGCGCGCCGGGTCGATCCCGGCCACCAGCTCCCTGACCACGGCCGCCGCGAGATCGTCGGGGCGCACGTGGGCGAGCCCGCCACGCAGCTTCCCGATCGGCGTGCGCCGGGCGGCGGCAAAGTACACGGTTCGCATGCCATAAAACTAACACTGTTAGTAGGCCGGAACCCTTCGGAGGTCCCCCGCGTCCAACCGGGCATGAAGCTGTTGCGACTGGTCCCCGCCGTGCTGCTGGCCGCCTCCGGGTGTGCCGCCCCTGGAAGTGCGGCCGAGAACGGCTCCTCGGCCGCCTCCTACGCCCCGGGCGACCTCGTCTTGCGGGTGCGCACCGGCGGCGGGTTCGCGCCCTTGTCGGCGGCGGTGACGCAGCTGCCCGAGATCAGCGTGTACGGCGACGGCCGGGTCGTCACCATCGGCCCGGTGCCGGGCCTCTACCCCGGCCCGGCCCTGCCCAACATCCAGGTCCGCCGCATCTCCGCCGCCGACGTGCGCCGGCTGGCCCAGCGTGGCCTGGCGGCGGGCGTCGGCCGGGGCGAGGACATGGGCGTGCCCAACGTGGCCGACGCCCCGACCACGCACATCACCGTGCGCACCGCCACGGGCGCCGCGACCACGGACGTGCCCGCGATGGGCATCGACTCGGGCGGGGAGGGGCTGACGGCGGACCAGCGCGCCGCCCGGGGCCGGATGCAGCAGTACGTCGCCGAGCTGCGCGACCTGCCCGAGACCCTCGGCCGCAAATCGGTCGGCGAGGCCGCGCCCTACGAGCCGGCCCGCATCGCCGCGGTGGCGACGCCGTGGCGGCCCTCGGCGGACGGCCTGCCCTCCGACCCGCCGGCGATCGAGTGGCCCTCCGCGTCCGCCCTGCCCGGCGACCCCGTGCCCAACCGCCCCGGCGTCAACTGCCTGGCGGTGGAGGCATCACCGGTACTGTCGGCGGCAGCATCGGCGAACGCGAGAACGCCGTGGCTCTCGGGTGGCACCCGCTGGGCCGTGGCGCTGCGCCCCCTCCTGCCGGACGAGTCGGGGTGCGCGGACCTGGGCCGCTGAAGCCCGGTTCAGGCGGGTTCCTCGGTTCGGGCGGGTTCCTCGGTTCGGGCGGGCTCCGAGCCCTGGACCGCCCGCCAGAGCCAGGCGCCCGACGAGCGGCGGGAGAGCAGGCCCGTGATGCGGTACGGGAACGGCTCCACCGCCCCGTCCGCCCCGTGCTCGGCGCCGTCGGCCTCCGCGATCACGAAGGCGGCTCCGGGCAGGCTGTGCACGGTGGCCGAGGTGGCCTGCCAGGTGTAGGCCGCCGGCCGGGCGAACAGATCGGTCAGGAGCTCCCGCACGGCCGCCCGGCCGTGGGCGGATTCGCCCGCCTCGGACCCGACGTACGTGATGTCGTCCTCGGGCACGAAGCAGGCGAGCGCCTCCTCCAGGTCCTTTTCCAGGAACGCCCGCCCCAGGCGATCCACCATGGCCACCACGTCGCTCATGCATCCTCCGCTTCGCTCCGGCCGTATGAGCCAGAACCGTGCTTACTGTGAGCGGCCCCTCCGCAACGCTCCGGACCGCTCATGGAGTCACCACCACCTGCTTCGGCGAGCGCATGCCCGGCAGGTACAGGAACGCGAAGGTCACCGCGGCGCCGAGGACACCGGCGCCGACGAGCGTGTTCTGGACGCCGATCGCGCTCGCGACGGGGGCGGCCATGGCGTAGCTCAGCGGTACCAACGCGATGGAGATGAACCAGTCCACCGATGAAACGCGGCCCATGAGCTCCTCGGGCACGAGCCGCTGCTTCGCGGTCGCCCAGGCGATCGTGCCGGCCGCCTCCAGGCCGTTCACCAGCGCGCACGCCACGGCCAGGTGCCACGTCGCGGTGGCCATGCCGTAGCCCGCGACGGCGAGCGTGGCGAGCGTCCAGGTGATGTAGATGAAGCGCATGTACTGCCGCGGCACCCCGCGCTGCCCCACGATGAGCGCGGCGGCGATCGCCCCGATGCCGCCGCTGGCGAGCACCAGGCCAAGGTCGCCGGCTGAGCCGTGCAGCTCGTTCTTCACCACGAACGGCAGGAGCACCTCGGTCGGGCCGATGAAGAGCAGGTACGCGAACGTTGCCGCGACGAACGTGCCCCACAGCCACACGTTGCCGCGCACGTAGTTCATGCCCGCCTTGAACTCCTCCCAAACCGAGCTCTCGGACATGTCGGGTGTGTCCGGATTGACGGCCGTCCGTGCCCGCATGAGGAAGAGGCAGGCGGCCGAGACCGTGAACGTGGCCGCGTCCACCGCGAAGGCCAGGCCGGAGCCGCCCAGCGCGATGAGCACACCGCCCAGCGACGGCCCGGCCATCTGCAGCGCGGCCGGGCGGACGAACTGGTCCAGGGCGTTGGCCTGGACCAGATCCTCGTCCTTGACCAGGGTCGGCACGAGCGAGTCGAACGCCGGGCCGAAGAAGCCCGACGCCGCCCCGTAGACCGCGACCAGCGCCACGATATGCCACACCTGCACCACGCCGGTGAGGCTGAGCGCCGTGAGCGTGATCAGCACCGCCCCCCGCACCACGTCGGTGCCGAGCATGATCTTCCGCCGGTCGAACCGGTCGCTGATGACCCCGCCGAAGAGCAGGGTGACGACCTGGGGCAGCGACAGGGCGAACCCGACGACGGACATCGCCGCGGGGGCGCCCGACAGCGCGTACACCTGCCAGGCCAGCGCGACGAGGAGGATCCCGTCGCCGATCAGCGAGGTGCTCATCCCCGTCCACAGCAGGCGGAAGTCCCGGCTGCGGAGGGGGACGAGCAGGCCCGGGAGCCCGCGCGGGGCGCGGTGCCTGGCCTCGAAGCCGTGCCTCAAGCCGCGTCCCGGAGACGATCCGCGCCGGCGAGGTCGGACAGCACGGCGTTGAGCTGGTCGATCTCCTCGTCGGTGTTGGCCGCGGTGACCTGGATGCGGAAGCCGACCTGGCCGCGCGGGACGAGCGGGTAGGCGGCCAGCGTCACGTAGGTCTCGCGGTCCCACAGGAACTGCCCGACCTGGGCGATGTCCTGCCCCGGGGCCAGCGGCAGCTCGATGATCGGCGTGGTGCCCGTGTTCGGCGTGTAGAGGCCGAGCCCGCGCACGTGCTCGAGCACCCGCATGGTCTTGCGGTACAGGTCGGCGCGGATCTCGTCGCCGCGCTTGTCGTTGAGCTCCAGGCCGGCCATGACCGTGGCCAGCGAGGCGGTCGGGGACGGGCCGGAGTAGAGGTACGGCGGCGCGGCGACCTTCAGGTGGTTCTTCAGCCAGGTCGGCAGGGCCAGGAAGGCCATCAGTGAGGAGTACGACTTGGAGAAGCCGCCGACCAGCACGATGTTGTCGTAGGTCTCGCCGGCGTGCTTCACGATCGCGTTGCCCCGCGAGCCGTACGGCGAGGTCTCGTCGGGCCGCCGCTCGCCGATGACGCCGAAGCCGTGCGCCTCGTCGACGTAGAGGAGGGCGTCGTGCTGCCGGCAGACCGCCGCGAAGCGGGCCAGGTCGGGCGCGAGGCCGGTCATGCTGTTCACGCCGTCCATCGCGACCAGCTTCGCCTTGCCGGGCGGGGCCTGGGCGAGCAGCTCGGCCAGGTGCTCGGGGTCGTTCGCCCGGAAGCGGTGGACCGTGGCGCCGAGGCCCTTGGCGTACATGCAGCCGTCGTAGATGGTCTTGTGCGACTGTGAGTCCAGGAAGATGTGCCCGTCGCCGGCCAGGATCGGGATCACCGACATGTGGATGTGCGTGATGGTGGGCAGCAGCAGGGTGTCCGGCGCGCCGAGCAGCTCGGTCAGGCGCTCCTCGATCTCGATGTACGGCCTGGAGTTGCCCAGCAGCCGCGACCAGCTCGGGTGCGTGCCCCAGGTGCGGATGTAGGGGTCGACCGCGTCCATGATCTCCGGCTCGAGGTCGAAGCCGAGGTAGTTGCAGGAGGCCCAGTCGGTCAGCCAGTGACCGCCCACCCGGATCCGGCGGCCGTCGATCTCGTCGATCACGGCGTCGTACATCGGGCTGGTCGCGCGCAGACGCTCGAGGTCGTCCCAGCGCCCGTCGCGACGAACGTAGGTGCCCTTGGTGCTGTGCAGCGGGTGGACGGTCATGCGGTACTGCCTTCCGTGGTGAGGGATGTTCCTGGGTGTCTCGCCGGGAGCGCCGGGCGAGCTACGCCATTGCGGCGAATGGCGCGGTCTTCGGGATGAGCGCGAACGCGTCGGGCTCGGACAGCGGCCGGGCGAAGAGGTAGCCCTGGCCGTAGGGGCAGCCGATCTCCTGCAGCGCCTCGCGTTGGCCGGCCTCCTCGACGCCCTCGGCCACGACCGAGAGGTTGAAGGTCTGGGCCAGCTGGACGATCGCGGTGACCACCGCCCGCTGCTGGGTCGAGGACAGCATGTCGTCGACGAACGACTTGTCGATCTTGAGTACGTCGATCGGCATGTGCTGCAGGTACGACAGCGACGAGTAGCCGGTGCCGAAGTCGTCGATGGCCAGCCGGATGCCCATCGCCCGCAGCGCCTCGAGGTCGGCCCGGACCTGGTCGTCGTTGCGCAGCAGCAGGCTCTCGGTGATCTCCAGCAGCAGCGTGCCGGGCTCCACGCCCGAGGAGTGCAGCAGCTGGCGCACCTCCTCGACGAAGCCGGGGGTGCGGAACTGCCGCGCCGAGACGTTCACGCTCATGTACCGCAGCGCGCCGGGCGCGGTCGAGCGCTGCCAGCGCGCGGCGGTGCTCAGCGCCTGCTGCAGCACCATGCGCCCCATCGGCACGATGAGCCCGCTCTCCTCGGCCACCTCGATGAAGTGGCCGGGCGCGATCATGCCCCGGGTCGGGTGGTTCCAGCGCACGAGCGCCTCGAAGCCCAGCGGCACCCCGGTCTCGAGGTCCACGATCGGCTGGTACTGCAGGACGAACTGGTGTTCCTTGACCGCCTGGTCGAGCGCGGCGCGCAGCTCGAGGCGCTCCAGCACGGCCGTGTGCAGCTCCGACTGGTACCGCCGCCAGCGCCCCTTGCCGGCGCCCTTGGCCACGTACAGCGCGAGATCGGCCTGGCGCATGAGCTGCTCGGCCGAGCTCGCGTCGACCGTGGTGGACAGGCCGATGCTGCTGATGCCGTTGACCGACTCGCCGGCCACGGCGAAGGGCTCGGCGAGCGCGAGCGTGATCCGCTCGGCGGCCAGCTCCAGGTCGCTCATCGAGTCCGCCTCGATGAGCGCGGCGAACTCGTCGCCGCCGAGGCGGGCCACGGTATCGGACGGACGCAGCTCCCCGGTGATCCGGCGGGCCACCGACCGCAGCAGCTCGTCGCCGACCGCGTGGCCGAGCGTGTCGTTGACGATCTTGAAGTCGTCCAGGTCGATGAAGAGAACGCCGACGAGGCTGCCGTGCCGCCCGGCCGAGACCACCGCCTGCTCGACCCGGTCCTGGAACAGCACCCGGTTGGCCAGGCCGGTCAGGGCGTCGTGGAACGCCTGCCGGATGAGCTGTTCCTCCATGCGCCGGCGCTCGGTCACGTCGCGCACGGTGAGCACCAGGCCGCCGACGGTGGTGTCGTCGCGCAGGTCGCGGCAGTCGGCCTCGACCACCAGCGCGCTGCCGTCGACCCGCTCCGCCCGCACGTCGATGACGTCGTGGCTGTGCAGCCCGGACCGCACCTGCCCGAGCGCCTCGGCCAGGCGCGGCCGCTCGTCGTGGGCGATGAACTCCCACAGCTCGTAGCCGGCGATGCGCTCGTCGCCGAAGACCGTGCCGGCCGACGGGCTCGCGTACTGGATGACGTCGTTGTCGTCGACGATGAGGATCACGTCGGACGTGTTGTGGATGAGGGTACGGAAGTAGGCCTCGCTGTTGCGCCGGTTCACCTCGGCGGTCAGCGCGATCCGCTCCAGCGCCATCGCGGCCTGGGACGCCAGCACCTCAAAGGTCGGCTGGAGGGCCTGCAGGGCCTCGGTGGGGGCGGCGAGGTACAGCGTGTCGCTGGTCACGCCGAGCGGGTGGCGCAGCGTGGAGCTGTACTCGTGCAGCTCGGCCCGCACGTCCGGGGCCAGGCCGGCGACGCGCACCAGGCCCGGCGCGGGCAGTTCGGCCTCGACGTCGACGCGGACCACGGCGACGGTGTGCGGGGTGTCGGCCGGCAGCAGCCGGTCCAGCGCCGTGCGCACCGCGGACAGCGCCTCGGCCGGGTCGGCCGCGGACACCAGCGTGGTGGTGGCCTCGCGCAGCTCCCGCTCGCGGGCGAGGGACTGCCGGTGCACGCCCATGACGCCGGCCAGGCGGGTCAGCACGAGCACGAACATGACGCCGGAGGAGACGGCGATGACGGCGGCGTCGCGCACCGTGCCGACGCTCGCTTCGACCAGCGTGACGCCGGGTGCGATCAGCGAGGCGGCGCCGAGCAGCGCGATGCGCCGCCCGCCGAGGTCGGTGTTGACCGAGCGGGTCGGCTCGGTCAGCTCGCGCATGGACGGGTGCAGCGCGGCGGCCGCCCAGGCCCCGTAGCAGACCACCCAGCCGAGGTCGGTCGGCCCGCCGACGTGCCAGTCGCCGTTGAGCTGGATGAGCCCGTAGACGACGTCGGTGATGAGCAGCCCGGCGGTGCCGAGCCCGAGCAGGTTGATCGACCCGGTGCGCCGCACGCCGCCGGTCACCAGCCGGGCGAAGACGGCCAGCGTCAGCACGTCACCGAGCGGGTACGCGATCGACACCATCTTCTGCCACAGCGTCAGCTCGGTGTTGCGCACGTAGGGGTCGATCAGGAAGATCCAGGACAGCAGCGCCAGGCCGATGGTCAGCGTCGCCGCGTCGAGCAGGCTATCGCGGTTGTTGCGCCCGGTCCGCGCCCGGATGAACCCGAGCAGGCCGCCGGCGACGAGGGGGTACATCGCCAGGTACAGCCCGTCGGGGGCGGACGGGAACGGGTTGTCCAGCCCGAGCACGTCGGTCTGCACGTTGTAGAGGAGGTCCCCGAGCCCGAAGCAGGCGAGCGCGGTGGCGAGCAGGAACCACGGCCATCGGCGGTTGGGCCGGTGGACGAGGACGCCGACGACCACGCCGGTCGTGCTGGACAGGCCGATCGCGCCCCACCAGACCATGTGCATGTCCGGCCAGCGGTAGAAGGCCGCCGTGAGCAGGGCCATCCAGACCGCGAACCAGGCGCTGAGCTTGCTCTTCAGCACGCCGCCGCCTCCTTCCCGCTCACGATCGGACTGCTGCGATCTCCCTGATCGGTCAGCGGTCCGGAGTCTGAACAGGAACCGGGGTGCGGCTCGGGTCCTCCGAGTTGCCGGACGGGTCCCCCGTTTGGAGGACTTCTCGTGTTTGCTTGAGCACTCAACGTGCCCACGGCGGGTCTTTTCGACATGTCGGGCGCTCCGCGCCGCGACATGTCGGATTTATACCCCGACGGGTGAAAAAACTGGCGGAATGCCCGGGTTGTAATGCCCGGGTTGTTCCGATTCAGCGGTCGGCGGCGTGCTGCTGTGTGCCGCTGAAGGCCAGCCCGGCGGGCGGGCACTCGGCCTCGGGCGCGATCTTGTGGTGGTGCTGCGGCTCCGCGTAGAAGCTCAGCCCGATCACCCCGGCCAGCGTCACCACGAAGCCGATCGCCACCAGCCACTCGCGGTGGGGCCACACCCCGTCGCCGAGGAACAGCAGCCCGACCAGCGCGGCCGGCACCGCCCCCGCGGCGTCCATGGCGGCCACCGCCGCCGTCGTCGAGCCCCGTTGCATCGCCAGTCCGAGCAGGAGCTGACCGACCAGCGAGTGGGCGACGAGGAGGTACGACAGCGGGTCCGTCACGAACTGCGTGAACGAGTCCGCCGAGGCCAGTGGGCGTGAGGCCACCGCCGCGGCGCCGAAGGCCACGCCCGACAGGGAGCCCAGCACGACCGAGCCGGGCGCACCGTGCAGCCGTCCGGCGAAGAAGCCGAGCACGGCCAGCGCGACGAGGACGCCGATCAGGGCGACCACCCCGCCGGTGCCGAGCTGGCGGGACGGGGCCGGCTTGGCCGCCACCACCAGGGCGGCGATGCCCACGATCAGCGCCAGCAGCAGGGCGATCTCGGTGCGCGGCAGCTTCCACTTGAGGATCAGCACGCCCAGCACGGTGGTCACGCCCAGCCCGGCCGCCATGGCCGACTGCACCAGGAACAACGGAAGGTCGCGACGGGCGAAGAAGGCCAGCAGGAAGCCGGCGCATTGACAGGCCACGCCGACGAGGTACGACTTGTGGCGACCCAGCCGCAGCAGCAGCATCGGCTGGAAGCCATGGTGCAGATCGGTACGTGCGGCAGCCATGGATTGCAGCAGGTTGGCGACGCCATAGGCGGCGATCATCGCGCCGAGGAACAGCCAACTCCAAGATGCCACCCGGGCAGGATAGACCCCGCGGACGGCCTCGGCATACGGACCATTCGGCCTAGCCGGACAAACCGGACAGTCTGGTATGACTCAACCGGGTGAGCACGTCCTCGTGGAGGTGGCCGTTCGTGGCCACCGCGCTGCCGCCGCCCGGGCCGGGCTGTCCCTGCAGGTCGGTGAAGGTGCCGCCGGCCTCGGTCACGATCGGCACCAGGGCGGCCAGGTCCCACAGCGACAGCTCGGGCTCGACCATGATGTCCACGGCGCCCTCGGCCAGCAGCATGTAGCCGTAGAAGTCCCCGTACGCCCGCTGTCGCCACGTCCGACGGCTGATGTCCAGGATGGCGCCCAGCCGGCCGGCCTCCTCCCAGCCGCCGAGCGAGGAGTAGCAGAACGACGCGTCGGCGAGCCGGCTGACGCCCGACACCCGGATCGGGGTGGCCGCCGCCGTGTGGCGCCCGGCGTACGCCCCGTGGCCGAGCGCGCCCCACCAGCGCCGCCCGAGCGCGGGCGCCGACACCAGGCCGACGACCGGCTGGTCGCCCTCCATGAGCGCGATGAGCGTGGCCCAGATCGGCACGCCGCGCACGAAGTTCTTCGTCCCGTCGATCGGGTCGATGACCCACTGGCGGCTGCCCGGGCCGGCCGCGGCCTCGGTCGCGCCGTACTCCTCGCCGAGCACCCCGTCGCGCGGCCGGGCCCGGCCCAGGGTGGCCCGCAGCGCCTTCTCCACCGCCGTGTCGGCGTCGGTGACCGGCGTCAGGTCCGGCTTCTCACTCACGTGGAGGTCCTGCGCGCGGAAGCGCGGCACGGCGATCGCGTCCGCGGTATCGGCGAGGAGGTGAGCAAGGGCCAGATCATCCGCGTAGCGCGCCATGCGCGGAAACTTAGCCGACGATCGCCAACTTCTGGCAGTACTGTCGCCGTTTGTGACTCCCACAGCCCTGTGCGGCCTCTCGCCGAGTCCGACCGCCTCGATGTCTTCGCCGCCGTCGTGCTCGGCGCGCGCACGCCCTCGGCCGTCGAGGCGGCCACCGGGATACCCGCCCGGCTGGTCGAGCCGGCCATCCGCCGCCTGCAACAGGGCGGCCTGCTCGTGGTGGAGGACGGGCAGCTGGCCGCCGCGCGGGACGCCTTCAAGGACGCGGTGCGCGCGAGCGTCGTGCAGTCCGCGCCGCAGCCCCGGCTGGACCCGGACCGCCAGCGCGACCTCGTCCTGCGCACCTTCATCGCCGACGGGCGGCTGACCCAGATCCCGGCCGTGCACGGCAAGCGCATGGTCGTGCTGGAGCACATCGCCTCGTCGTTCGAGCCCGGGATCCGGTACCCCGAGCGCGAGGTCGACGCGATCCTGCGCGCCTGGCACGACGACCACGCGGCCCTTCGCCGTTACCTGGTCGACGCCGGCCTGCTGTCGCGGGACAGCAACGTCTACTGGCGCTCAGGCGGACCCGTCGTCGTCTGACGTCTCGGTGGCCGCGCCCTCCTTGGACGCGAGCAACCGGCGGAACGAAGCCAGCCGTCGCGGGTCCGCCCCGCCCTCGGCGATGAGCTTGTCGAGGCCGCAGTCGCCGCCCGCGCCGGTGTGGTCGCAGTTGGGTGGGCAGCGGGTGGATGCCTCGACCAGGTCGGGGAAGCCGTGCAGGAGGCTGTCGGCCGACACGTGGGCCAGCCCGAAGGAGCGCACGCCGGGCGTGTCGATGATCCAGCCCAGGTCGCCCGGCAGCCGCAGGGCGACCGCGCTGGTGGAGGTGTGCCGCCCCTTGCCGACCGCGCTGACCGAGCCGACCGCCCGGTCGGTCCCCGGGACGAGCCGGTTCACCAGCGTGGACTTGCCCACCCCGGAGTGGCCGATCATGACCGACACCCGCCCGCGCAGCTGCTCGACGAGGTCGTCCAGCGGCGCGTCCGGCCGGCACAGCACGTAGGGCAGGTCCAGCTCGGCGTAGTAGTCCAGCACCGCGTCGGGGCTCGCGAGGTCGCCCTTGGTCAGGCACAGCAGCGGGTCGATCTCGGCGTCGTACGCGGCCACCAGGCACCGGTCGATGAACCCGGTGCGCGGCGGCGGGTCCTGCAGCGAGTTGACGATCACCAGCTGCTCGGCGTTGGCCACCACCACCCGCTCGAAGCGCCCCTCGGTGCTGCCCTCCTCGTCGTCGGCCGTGCGCATGAGCACCGAGTCCCGCTCGGCGATGCGCACGATGCGGGCCAGGGTGTCCGGGCGGCCGCTCACGTCGCCGACGATCTGCACGTGGTCGCCGACCACGACCCCGTGCCGGCCGAGCTCGCGGGCGCGCATGGCGGTCACGGTGGCGCCGGTGTCGAGGAGATGGCAGGTGTACCGCCCACGGTCCACGGCCACCACGAGCCCCTCGACGGCGTCGCTGTGCTTCGGGCGCTGGCGCGTGCGCGGTCGCGAGGACCGGCCGGGGCGCACCCGCACGTCATCCTCGTCGTACTCGCGCTTCCGCCTCAGCCGACCCTCCCTCGTAGCCGAACACCATGGTCGACCATAGCCGGGGAAAGTCGGGCACCGTCTTCGCGGTGCATGCCACGTCGTCCAGGTCCACCCCGGCGACCGTCAGCCCGAGCACGGCGCCCGCGTGCGCGAGGTGCCGGTCGCCGTGGGTGGGCAGCGTGCCCCCGTGCAGCGGCCGGGGCCGCACCCGCAGGCCGTCGGCCTCGACGGTGACGTCGGCGCCCAGGGTGGCCAGCGCGCCGGCCAGCCGCCCGAGCCCGTCCTGTCCGTCCGCGGTCTCGTCCCGGCAGGTCGCCGGCCCGAGGCCGAAGAGGTGCGACGGCGAGTCGGCCACCGCGGCCAGCGCGGCCAGCACCGGGGCGAACTCGGCCACGCCGGCGAGGCTCGCGTGCAGCCCGCGCACCGTCCCCATGCCGCGCATCACCAGCCCGCGCGGGGTCAGGCGCGCCTCGCCGCCCATCCGGTGCAGCAGGTCGAGCAGGCGGCGGGCGGGCTGGCTGGTCGCCGGGGGCCAGCGCTGCACGGTCACCGAGCCGCCCGTGACCAGCGCGGCGGCCAGGAACGGCGCGGCGCTGCCCAGATCCGGCTCGATCTCCCAGGCCCGTCCCTTGAGCCGGCCCGGCTCGACCGACCACACGTCGGGCCGGCTGTCGTCAACGCCGGCGCCCGCCGAGCGCAGCATGTGCACGGTCAGGTCCACGTGCGACTTCGGCACCGGGTGCCCGACGTGGCGCAGCACCAGCCCCCGGTCGAACCCGGGGGCGGACAGCAGCAGCCCGGAGAGGAGCTGGCTGGAGGCGGAGGCGTCGATGGTCACCGGCCCGCCGCCGATGCGCCCGACGCCGTGCACGGTGAACGGCAGCCCGCCGCCGGGCTCGACCCGGGCGCCGAGGGCGCGCAGCGCGCCGAGCAGCGGGGCCATCGGCCGGCGCCGGGAGCGCGCGTGCCCGTCGAAGGCGACCGCGCCCTCGGCCAGCCCGGCCAGCGGCGGCAGGAAGCGCAGCACGGTGCCGGCCAGCCCGACGTCGACCCGGGCCGGCCCCTGCAGCGGGCGCGAGCGCAGCAGCCACAGGCCGTCGTCGGCGGTCGACACGTGGCAGCCCATGGCCCGCAGGCCGGCCGCCATCAGCTCGGTGTCGCGGTTGCGCAGCGGCCTCCGCAGCGTGGTGGCGCCGGCCGAGTTCGCGCCCAGCACCAGTGCCCGGGCGGTCATGGACTTCGATCCCGGCAGCCGCAGCGCCGCGTCGAGGGGGCCGGCGGCGGTCGGCGCGCGCCACGGTAACTGCGATTCCACGCGCTCAGTGTGCAATCAGTTTCAATATGTAGCGAACTTCGGGGGGCTCGCTTCCTGAGTTTTGTCACACCCCGTCGGTACGGTTGCGTCATGTGTGGCAGGTATGCGACCTCGCGCAGCAACGCCGATCTCAGCGCCCTGTTTGAGGCCACCGACGACACCGACGGGCTGGAGCCCGATTACAACGTGGCCCCGACCGACCCGGTGCCGATCGTGCGGGTCTCGCAGTCGGCCGGCGGCCGGGTGCTCTCCACCGCCCGCTGGGGCCTCGTCCCGGCCTGGGCCAAGGACCCGAAGGTCGGTGCCCGGATGATCAACGCCCGGATGGAGACCGTCGCCAGCTCCAAGGCCTTCGCCCAGTCCTTCGCCAGGCGCCGCTGCCTGGTGCCGGCCGACGGCTGGTTCGAGTGGCTGCGCACCGAAGGTTCCAAGAGCAAGCGGCCGTATTTCATAACGCTGGGCTCCGGCGAGCCGTGTGTCTTCGCCGGGCTGTGGACGGTGTGGGGCAAGGACGAGGGCCGGCTGCTCACGTGCAGCATCCTCACCGAGCCCGCCGTCGGCGACCTGGCGTTGATCCACGACCGCATGCCGCTACTGCTCCCGCCCGAGCGGTGGGCCGCCTGGCTGTCCGCCGAGCCGTCCGAGGCCCTGCTCGAGCCCACCCCGCCGTCGCACGTCGCACGCCTGGAGCTACGGCCTGTAGGCGCCCGCGTGGGCGATGTGCGCAACGACGGCCCTGGCCTTGTCGAGCGGGTCGCCGCCCCGCCCCTGCGATTGAGCGACGTCGACCCGATCGATCTGACCCTTTTTTAGGCTGAAAGTCCAAATAAAAATCTGGAGGTTTTGCGAATCGGCCTGAAAGGTCTTGTATTTGCAGTGGATTGTGCGATACAACACAGCGCCGGTGGGTGTATATCGGATGGGGGCATCCCGATGTTCACTCGCTTTGCGTTCGTTTGACCCACGGGGGAGGTGGGTGTATTGACCCGGGCGAGGATGCCACGCCCTCACGAGGTAGCCGCCGCGCGACGCGATCCGCGACTGCTACGGGCCGTCAAGGAGCAGCAGGGCGACGGAGCCTGGCGTATCCGCGGCGCATGTCAGAAGGTTGATCCGGAGACGTTTTTCCCGGCCCCGACGGAGCCGGCCGATGCCGCCGTGGCGCTGTGCCGCACGTGCGACGTCCAGGGGGCCTGCCTGGCGTGGGCCCTGGAGGTCGGCGACTGCCACGGTGTGTGGGGAGCCACCACGCCCCGCGAGCGGCGTGCGATGCTCGTCGCATGGCGCAGCGAGGCTCCGGGGCAGGTGTCGGGCCAGGTGAGACCGGCCGCGATGGCGTGTCTGCCGATCCTGCCGATCCAGCGGGTGGGCCGGCACGACAGTCCCGATCCGGTGGGCGCGGCCGCGAAGTAGCGGCGTCCGGCGCGCAGCCGGCCAAGGCGGCGTCGGCCAAGGCAACGACAACACGGAAGTCTCCCGCGGGCTCGTCCTCCGCGGGGGACTCCGCAACGCCGGCCGAGCCACCGCGCGAGGCCTCCGCCAGGGTGAAATCTGCGCGCGGGGCCTCCGCTGGGGCGAAGCCTGTGCGCAAGGCCTCCGCCGAGGTGAAGCCTGCGCGTGGGGCCTCCGCTGGGGCGAAGCCTGCGCGCGGGGCGGTTTCCGGGGCGGTCGCTTCGGGGGCGGAGTCTTCCGCAGCCGCGTCCCCGCGCGAGGCCGGCTCCGAGGCGGCGCGTGCGCGCAGGGGTGCCGCGAAGGCCGCACCTTCGCGCAAGGCCGCGTCTTCGCATACGGCCACGGGTAAGTCGCTCGCTGTGAAGGCGGCCAATGCGAAAGGTGCATCGCCGAAATCTTCGCGGGCGGAGGTTGCCCCGAGTAATAGTGGTGTCGCAGAGCATTCCGGCACCCGTGAGGTCGAGACGCCGCACGGGGTGGCGCGGTACCGGCTCGCCGTCCCGGACCGCCACGGCGGGGTGCTGCTCGTGCTCGGCCACGGCGCCGGCGGGGACGTCGACGCCGCCGACCTGACCGCCGTCCACGCTGCCGCGCTGGCCCGGGGCGTGGCGGTGGCGCTGGTGACCCAGCCGTACCGGGTGGCCGGCCGCCGCGCCCCCGCCCCCGCCACCCAGCTCGACGCCGCCTGGCTCGCCGTCCTGGCGGACCTGCGGCGCACCCTGGACTTCCGCCGGCTCGTCGTCGGCGGCCGGTCCAGCGGCGCGCGGGTGGCGTGCCGCACCGCGCGGGAGGCCGGCGCGGACCGCATCCTGGCGCTGGCCTTTCCCCTCCACCCGCCGGGCAAGCCGGAGAAGTCGCGCGACGAGGAGCTCGACACGGGCGTGCCGACCCTGGTGATCAACGGCGACCGCGACGCGTTCGGGGTGCCGCCGCCGCGCCCGGGCGTGCGCGTCCACGTCCTGCCGGGGGAGACCCACGCCCTGTCGAAGCACCCGGACGCCGTCGCCGCGGCCGCCATCGACTTCGTCGCCGCTGGCTGAGCCCCCGCCGCAGGCCGGGGTGATCACCCCAACGGGCGCGTCACGGAGGTCCGGGCCGGTCGTTGACGGGGATGTGACCGGTGCGAGCCGGTCGCGTTCCACAACCTCCCAGGCCCTTCCTGTTCCCGGCGGCCGCTCGGTCCCAACAAATGCGGCGGCCGTCGGGGGCAGGCCGGGCGCTCGGGTGAGCCGGTGTCGGCTGGGTCACCCGAGCGGCGCACAGCCGCGGAATGCCGCCGGGGCAGGCCGGGTGAATCGCCGGGTGAGCCGGTGTCGGCTGGGTCACTTGAGCGGCCCACAGATCCGCCGCGGAATGGGGAGCACCCCGCCGGTGTTACAGCGGGGGTGCGGTGCTGCCGAGGCGCCGCCAGCGGAGGGAAACCAAGCGTGGCCACACTTGAGCGCGACGACCTGCGGTTCCGCGAGTTGCTGTTCAGTCCGGCCTGGCCGGCGGCGACCGACGCGGAGCCCGACCCGTCGTGGCAGCCGATCGCCCGGGAACGATTGACGGGCGCCACAAACTCGGACCTCGCACAGCAACTCGGCGTATCCTCGGCGGGACGGTCGAGGGTGGGAGTCGCACGAGTGGTGAGCAGCGAGAGCGCGGAACAGCAGCGGGTCCGCTTTGAGCGGGATGCGCTGCCCTTCATCGATCAGCTGTACGCCGCCGCCCTGCGGATGACGCGCAACCCGTCTGACGCCGAGGACCTGGTGCAGGAGACGTTCCTGAAGGCCTTCTCGGCGTTCCACCAGTTCGAGACGGGCACCAACCTCAAGGCGTGGCTGTATCGCATCCTGACCAACACGTACATCAACTCGTACCGGCGCCGGCAGCGTCAGCCCGTCCAGGCACCGACCGAGGAGATCACCGACTGGCAGCTCGCGGAGGCGGAGTCGCACACCTCCAGCGGCCTGCGCTCGGCCGAGACGGAGGCCCTGGACCGGCTCCCGGACTCCGACGTCAAGGATGCGCTGCAGTCCCTGCCGGAGGAGTTCCGCCTCGCGGTGTACCTGGCCGACGTCGAGGGCTTCTCCTACAAGGAGATCGCCGACATCATGAACACGCCGATCGGCACCGTGATGTCCCGCCTGCACCGCGGACGGAGGAACCTGCGCCGGCAGCTGGAGGCTTATGCTGCCGACCGGGGTTTCACCCGCAACCCGTCCGCTGAGCCGAGCGAGGTCTGAGTCAGATGAGCTGTGGAGACCCGCACGAGACAGACTGCAGCGACGTCCTGGCCGAGGTCTACCTCTACCTGGACCTGGAGTGCCCCGACGCGCGCCGCAGCCTGATCCGCGACCACCTGGACGAGTGCTCCCCGTGCCTGCGCGAGTTCGGCATCGAGCAGGAGGTGAAGGCCTTGGTCGCCCGCTGCTGCGGCGCGGAGCTGGCCCCGGCCGACCTCAAGGCCCGCCTGCGCAGCAAGCTCTCGGAGCTGGTCCTCAACGCCGACTCCCGCGAGCTGCGGCCGGACTAGGCCCTCTCCGGTCGAGCAGGCCGAGCCGAGACGAGGCCCAGATCTCGGGTGCGTGCGCTCGCCGGCATCCGTAGCGTCGATCACGCCGAGGCGGCCTCGTGGCCGAGCTCGACGGGACCTCACGCGGTGGCGCCGCGGAGGCCGGGCTACCGGGTGCGTGGGTTCGAGGCCCGTCGCACGCCGGCCTGACCGGTAAGCCGGGTCCTACCCCGCTTGAGCCGGGGACCACCCCGCTACGACGGCCCGGGCACCCCTAAATGCGGGAGTCCGGGCCGTGCTGTGCCGCGCGAGGGTGATGCTCCCCGTTATGCTGCGAGCGCATGCCGCTGCGTCGAAGGAGACCGGGATGGCCGACGAGATCCGCGCCGAGATGGTGGCGAACGTCTGGAAGATCACCACGGAGGTCGGGGCCGACGTCGCCGAGGGCGACACGCTGGTGATCCTCGAGTCGATGAAGATGGAGATCCCGGTCATCGCCGAGTCCGAGGGCACGATCAGCCGGATCGCCGTCAACGAGGGCGACGTGGTGCAGGAGGGCGACCTCATCGCCGTGATCGGGTGAGCACACCCGGCGGCGCACCCGAGCTGCTCGTCCGGCTCGCGGAGCCGGGTGAGCACGACGCCGTCGCCCGGCTGACCGTCGCGGCCTACCGGGCCGACGGGCAGCTGGAGGCCGCGCCCGAATACGCGGAGGTCCTCGCCGACGTCGCCGGCCGGGCCGCGGCCGCCGAGGTCCTCGTGGCCGTCCTGGACGGGGTCTGCCTCGGGGCGGTGACGTTCACGCTGCCTGGCGGGGCCTATGCGGAGGTCTCCAAGTCCGGCGAGGCCGAGTTCCGCACCCTTGCCGTCGACCCGGCGGCCCAGCGCCGTGGCGTGGCCCGGGCGCTGGTGCAGGCGTGCATCGACCGGGCGGCCGAGCTGGGCTGCGCGGCCCTGGTCATCTGTGTGCGCCACGACAACCCCGGGGCGCATGCCCTCTACGGCCGGTTCGGCTTCGCGCGCGACCCCAGCCTGGACTGGTCACCGGTGCCCGGCATCGAGCTGCTCGGCCTGCGGCTGCCCCTGCCCGTCCTCGCCCAGCCCGTCCTCGCCCAGTAGATCCGCGCTCGCGTCGAGCTTCCCGCCCTGCCTGTCCTCGCCCGCCTCCACCTCGGAGTGGGCGTCCGCGGCGCGCAGCAGCTCCGCCGCGACCTCAAGGGCCGCCTCGCGCCGCTCCTGCAGCGTCCCGGGCCGCTCGCGCAGCAGGAACCAGCTGGCGTGGACCGAGAAGATGGCCATCGTCCGGCGCAGCTGCTGGGCCAGCGACTCCTCCGGGTCGGAGAGGAAATCGAAGATCCGCCCCATCTGCTCGCGCAGGCGTATGCCCGCCGGGAGCGTGTTGACCAGCGTCTGGTTGCGCTCGAAGAACCGGATCACGTTGCCGTGCACGAACTCGTCGTGCAGCACGGAGTAGCGCTGAATGAACTTCAGCCGCGTCGCCGAGTCCCGCGGTTGCGTGTTTGCCCAGTCCAGCAGCGCGTCGACCGCCTTGATGCGCTGCTCGATCAGGCTGGCGACGATGTCGTCCTTGGTCGGGAAGTGGTAGTAGAGCGCCGCCTTGGTCACGCCGAGCTTCTCGGCGATCTCGCGCAGCGACGTCTTGTCGTACCCCTCCTCGATGAAGAGATCGAGCGCCACCCGCTGGATGTGGGCGCGCACGTTCTCCGCGTCGGAGTCCCCGGTGTGGATCCGGTTGCGCCCGCGCACGACTCTCGCGGCGTGCTGTTCGTTCATCGCTGCAATCCTACTTGACGCTCGGCTAGGAGACAGCTTACCGTGCGGCTAGTAAGTTTACTAGCCGGTCGACAGGTAAGTTCGGGGGCAAGGGGAGATGTCCGAATCAACCGACAAGGCGCAGAGCCCGGTCAAGGTGGTCCTCCCGGGGCTGCTCATGGCCATGCTGCTGGCCATGCTCGACAACGTGATCGTCGGCACCGCGATGCCGCGGATCGTCGGCGACCTGGGCGGCGTCGACCACCTGTCCTGGGTGGTCACCGCCTACGTGCTGGGCACCACCGTCTCTACCCCGCTGTGGGGCAAGCTCGGCGACCTCTACGGCCGCAAGACGGTCTTCATGACCTCGATCGTGCTGTTCCTGATCGGCTCGATGCTGTGCGGCGTGGCCACCAGCATGCCGCAGCTCATCGGCTTCCGGGCCTTCCAGGGCCTCGGCGCCGGCGGGCTCATCGTCGGCGCGATGTCGGTGCTCGGCGACCTTGTCCCGCCGCGGGACCGCGGGAAGTACCAGGGCCAGTTCGCCGCCGTGATGGCGGTGGCCATGGTCGGCGGCCCGCTCGTCGGTGGCTTCATCACCGACCACGCGAACTGGCGCTGGGCGTTCTTCGTCAACGTGCCGCTGGGCGGCGCCGCGCTGGTCCTGCTCGCGCTGCGGCTGCACGTGCCGAAGCGGCGCACCGAGCACCGCATCGACTGGCTGGGCGCGCTGCTGCTGTCCATCGGCGTCACGGCGCTGGTGCTCATCACGACGTGGGGCGGTTCGCAGTACGCCTGGGGCTCGGCCCAGATCCGCGGCCTGGCCGTGCTGGCCGTGCTCGGGCTGGTCGCCTTCGTGCTGGTCGAGCGCAAGCACCCGGAGCCGATCGTGCCGCTGGGCGTCTTCGCCAACCGCAACTTCACGCTGGTGGCGCTCGTCGGTTTCGTGGTCGGGTTCGCCATGTTCGGCGCGATCACCTTCCTGCCGCTCTACCAGCAGATCGTGCAGGGCGCCTCGGCGACCAACTCCGGGCTGCTCCTGCTGCCGATGATGGGCGGCATGCTGGTCACCTCGCTGGTGGTCGGCAGGGCCATCACCAAGACCGGGCGGTACCGCGCCTTCCCGGTCATCGGCGGCGTGGTGCTGGTCGCCGCGATGCTCCTGCTGGCCCAGCTGGACGCGCACACGTCGAAGCTCGCCTCCGGCGCCTACATGGCGGTGCTGGGCCTCGGCCTGGGCTTCCTGATGCAGACCACCATGCTGATCGCGCAGAACAGCGTCGAGCTCAAGGACCTCGGGGTGGCCAGCAGCACGGCGACCTTCGCCCGCTCGATCGGCGGCGCCTTCGGCGTGGCCATCTTCGGCGCCATCTTCAACCACCGGCTGCACTCGCTGCTCGGCGAGCGGCTCGGCACGGCCGCGGCGGACAAGATGGCGGCCGGCGGAGGCGGCGCCCGGATCGACCCGTCGACCCTGGCCCAGCTGCCGGCGCCGGTGCGCAGCGCGGTCGTGGACGCCATCGCCGGCGCCGTCTCGAGCGTGTTCCTGTGGTCGGTCGCGGCCGCGGTGCTCGTGCCGATCCTCGCCTTCTTCATTCGCGAGGTCGCCCTGCGCGGCGGGCCGGCCGAGCAGGGCGAGCGCACACTGGTTGCGCAGGAAGGCTAGTTTCGCGCACGCGGTGCGCGAATTTGCCCCTCGAACTAGCGATCGATGCGCGAAACTGCCAAACTATGAGCAGGATCGCGCATCGATTGCGCGTTTGGGCATACGTAGAGGGGTGTTGACCAGTGACCGAGCAGCAGCCTGGCGCCGGGATGAAGGCCGACATCGCCGAGCAGCCGGAGGTCTTCGCCCGCCTGCTCGACCAGCAGGCCGGCGCCATCGCCGACGTGGCCGCGAAGATCGCGCAGTGGCGCCCGCGCAGCGTGGTCTTCACCGCGCGCGGGACCTCCGACCACGCGGCCCTCTACGCCGCCTACCTCACCGAGATCCGGCTCGGCATCCCGGCCGGCCTCGCCAGCCCGTCGGCGATGACGGTGTACGGCGCCCGCCCCGACCTGCGCGACACGCTGGTCGTCGGGGTCAGCCAGAGCGGGGGCTCGCCCGACCTGCACGAGGTCCTGCGGGTGGCCCGTGAGCAGGGCGCGCACACCCTCGCGGTGACCAACAACGCCGAGTCGCCGCTGGCCCGGGTGGCCGAGCTGCACGTCGACGTGGTCGCCGGGCACGAGGTCGCGGTGGCCGCCACGAAGACCTACACGGCCGAGCTGCTCGCCCTGCTCATGCTCGTGGAGAGCGTGCGCGGCGGCGGCGCGCTGCCCGCCGACGAGCTGGCCGAGCTGCGCAAGCTGCCCGGGCACGCCGAGGCGGTGCTGGCCGACGACAGCGTGGTCGACCTCGCCGCGCGCTACCGCTTCGCCGCCCGTCTGGTCACCACCGGCCGCGGCTACGCCTACCCGACCGCCCGGGAGACCGCGCTCAAGCTCATGGAGACCTGCTACCTGGCCGGCCTCGCGTTCTCCGGCGCCGACCTGCTGCACGGCCCCCTGGCGATGGCCGATCCGGACGTGCCGGTGCTCGCCGTCGTCGGCAACGGCCCGGCCGGGGCGTCGATGCGCGACGTCGTGACCCGGCTGGGGGAGCGGCGCGCCGACACGGTGGTGTTCGGCCCGCAGGCGGTCGAGGGCGCGAAGGGCTGGGTGCGCACGCCCGACGTGGACGAGCGCTACGCCCCGCTGCTGGACATCCTGCCGCTGCAGCGCCTGGCCCTGTCGCTGGCCCTGCTACGCGGCGAGAACCCGGACGCCCCGCGCGGGCTCAAGAAGGTGACGACGACGCTGTAGGCCCGGCGACCTCGATGATCGCCGGGGTGCCCTCGCGCATCGCCTTCGTCTGGAACGTGGTGGCCGGGCGGTCGCCGACCATGATCGTGTAGGTCGCCCGGCTTCCCGAGAGGTTGCGGAACTCGAAGGCGAAGTTGCAGCTGTAGCCGCCGGTCGCGGCCTGCGCCAGCACGCCGCCGGACAGCTCGCCGGCCGCGATGACGTGGCCGGCGTCGTCGGCCGCCCGGACGGTTGCGCCCTGCGCGATGTCCGGCACCGTGGGCGGGGCCTGACACGCCGAGCCCGTCGCGCCGGCGGCGGCGCCGGCCACGCTGACGTACCCGTGCAGCAGGATCCCGTCGGGCTTCGAGGTCTCGTCGTGGCGGTCGAGCCAGCCACAACCACCCAGCGAGAGCACCATCACGAGGGGAACCACCAACCGCCGCACGGGGCAACCTTAGTCTTGTGTGCGTGTCGACCCTGCGTGACCTCGTCGAGGAGCACACCAGCCTCGAGCCCGACGACATCGAGCACCTGCACCGGCTGGCCGGCGACTGGCAGATCGTGTCCGACCTCAGCTTCGCCGACCTGCTGATGTGGGTCCCGATCGAGGCGCGCGGCGAGTACGTCTGCGTCGCCCAGGTGCGCCCGACCACGGCGCCCACCGCCTACCAGGACGACCAGGTCGGCCGGATCGCCGGCGGCCCCGAGGTCGCGCACCTGGCCATCGTGCGGCAGCAGGGGCGCATCTGGCGGGAGGGTGATCCCGTCTGGTACGGCGACATGCCCGCCCGCCACGAGGCGATCCCGGTCCGCCGGCGCGGTCAGGCCAAGGTCATCGCCGTGCTCGGGCGCGACACCAACCTGAGCACCGCCCGCACGCCGGCCCAGCTGGAGCTCAACTACCTGACCACGGCCGACGACCTGGCCCAGATGATCGCCGACGGCAGCTGGCCGCCGCCGCGCCACCCGGGGGAGACCACCTCCGCGCCGCGCATCGGCGACGGGCTGGTGCGCCTCGACGCCACCGGCAAGGTCACCTACGCCAGCCCGAACGCGCAGTCGGCGTACCGGCGGCTGGGACTGGCCGCCCACCTGGTGGGCGAGAGCCTCGCCGAGATCACCGGCCGGCTGGTCGACGACCCACTCGAAGGTGCCGACGCGACCGACCGGATCCACCTGGCCCTGCACGGCGAGGCCCCGGCCCGCAAGGAGCTCGAGGCCCGGGGCGCCACCGTGCTCATGCGCGCGCTGCCGCTCATGCCGGCCGGCGTGCCGATCGGGGCGCTGGTGCTGGTGCGGGACATCACCGAGGTGCGCCGGCGGGACCGCCAGCTGATGACCAAGGACGCGACGATCCGCGAGATCCACCACCGGGTCAAGAACAACCTGCAGACCGTCGCCGCGCTGCTGCGCCTGCAGGCCCGCCGGGTGGGGGTGCCGGCGGCCCGGCACGCGCTGGAGGAGTCGGTACGCCGGGTGGCCTCCATCGCCCTGGTCCACGAGACGCTGTCCATGTCGTCCGAGTCCTCGGACGAGGCGGTCGAGTTCGACGGCATCGTCGACCGGGTCGCCGCCGCGGCCGTCGAGGTCGGCGCGACCGTCCGGGTCGTCGTGCGCCGCGAGGGCGACTTCGGGGTGCTGCCCGCCGAGATCGCCACCCCGCTGGTCATGGTCCTCAACGAGCTGCTGCAGAACGCGGTCGAGCACGCGTTCGAGCCGGTGGCCCCGGACGAGCCCGAGGTCGTCGTCTCCGTGCACCGCTTCCGCAAGCAGCTGCACGTGACCGTCGCCGACAACGGGTGCGGGCTGCCCGAGGGCTTCGACCTGGACGCCAGCGAGCGCCTGGGGCTGCAGATCGTGCGCACCCTGGCCACCGGGGAGCTGCGCGGCACGATCGAGCTGCGGCGGCGGGCCGGGGGCGGCACCGAGGCGGTCATGGTGGTACCCCTGGCGAAACGCTGAAACCAACCGGACTGTGGGACGGGACCGTAACGTGGCCGGTGGAGACGCGCATCCCTGGCCCGATATTCCTATCGGCTGGGTCTTATTTCCGTTACTGTCATGTGAAGTCGACTTGAGAGAACACTCACGCGGACGTGGCGTAAGGACCGCCCTCCGTGGAAGACTGCCCGTCATGCACGCTGCTTCTCTGCGGCTCGTAAGCCGCCGACACGTCGACTACGGTCGCGTGCGCAGCGCTATCTGTCCGGCTTACTGACCGCCGCCCGCCGAACTTTTTCCCGGGCGCGCGACTTCGCGCCGGAATCTTTATGACATCGACGTCATCCGTTATCGGGCAGACCCGACGACGGCCGGCGCTTGGTCGCGTGCTCTCAACCTGAGAGGACGCCGACATGTCGGTGAACACCGTCCGCGGACGTGGTGCGGCCGGTGGGCGCCCTCGTGGTGAAGGCCAGTGGGCCCTCGGCCACCGCGAGCCGCTCAACCCGAACGAGCGCAGCAAGAAGGACGACAACCCGCTCAACGTGCGCGCCCGGATCGAGAACATCTACGCGCACGGCGGCTTCGACTCGATCGACCCCGCCGACCTGCGCGGCCGGTTCCGCTGGTACGGGCTGTACACGCAGCGCCGCCCCGGCATCGACGGCGGGCGCACCGCCGTGCTGGAGCCGGAGGAGCTCGACGACCGCTACTTCATGCTGCGCATCCGCAGCGACGGCGGGCAGCTGTCGCTGGCCCAGCTGCGCGCGATCGCCTCGATCTCGAAGCGCTTCGCCCGCGACACCGCCGACGTCACCGACCGGCAGAATATCCAGCTGCACTGGATCGAGATCGAGAACGTGCCGACCATCTGGAAGGAGCTCGAGGCGGTCGGCCTGTCCACGATGGAGGCCTGCGGCGACAGCCCCCGGGTGATCCTCGGCAGCCCCATCGCGGGGGTGGCCGAGACCGAGGTGCTCGACCCGACCGAGGTGATCGCCGAGATCAACCGGCGCTTCATCGGCGAACCCGAGCTGTCCAACCTGCCGCGCAAGTTCAAGACCTCGATCTCGTGGCTGCCCGACACTCCGTACGAGGCCAACGACGTCTCGTTCGTCGGTGTGATCCACCCCGAGCACGGCCCCGGCTTCGACCTCTGGGTCGGCGGCGGGCTGTCCACCAACCCGATGCTCGCGGTGCGGCTCGGCGTGTGGGTGCCCCTGCACGAGGTGGCCGACGTCTGGCACGGCGTGATCAAGATCTTCCGTGACTACGGCTACCGCCGGCTGCGCAGCCGCGCCCGGCTGAAGTTCCTGGTCGCCGACTGGGGTGCGGCGCAGTTCCGGCAGATCCTGGAGAACGAGTACCTCGGCCGCAGCCTCGTCGACGGTCCGGCCCCGGAGCTGCCGGAGAAGCCGATCGACCACGTCGGCGTGTACAAGCAGTGGGACGGCAAGTTCTTCGTCGGGGCCGCCCCGATCGCCGGGCGCAGCTCCGGCACCCAGCTGGCCGGCGTGGCGGACCTGGCCGAGCGGTTCGGATCGGACCGGGTGCGGCTCACGCCGTACCAGAAGATCCTGGTCCTCGACATCGCCGAGGACGACACCGAGTCGCTGGTCGAAGGCCTCGCCAAGGTCGGCCTGGAGGCGCGCCCGTCCCCGTGGCGGCGCAGCACGATGGCCTGCACCGGCATCGAGTTCTGCAAGCTGGCGATCGTCGAGACCAAGGCCCGCGCCGCGGAGCTCATCGAGCACCTCGAGCACAAGGTCGCGGACCTCGACGCCGACATCTCGATCCACCTCAACGGCTGCCCGAACGCCTGCGCCCGCACGCAGGTCGCGGACATCGGCCTCAAGGGGATGCTGGTGCGCGACGAGCGCACCGGCGACATGGTCGAGGGCTTCCAGATCCACCTGGGCGGCGGCCTGGGGATGGCCGCGGGGCAGACGGCCGGCTTCGGCCGGAAGCTGCGCGGCCTGAAGACGACCGCCGCCGACCTGCCCGCCTACGTCGAGCGGGTCGCCAACCACTACCTGGCCGGGCGCGAGTCCGGCGAGTCCTTCGCCCGCTGGGTCATGCGCGCTCCGGAGGAGCAACTGCGATGAGCGAGCGAAGCGAGCGATCAATGACTCAGTGTGCTTTTGAGCCTCATGGCGCCCGGGAGCGAAGCGAGCGGGTGTCATGAGTGAGCGAATGGCGCCGCTGTACTGCCCGTACTGCGGTGAGGAGGACCTCCGACCACACGAGGACTCGCACGGCGCATGGGAATGCCGCAGCTGCGCCCGGGTCTTCTCGCTGAAATTCCTGGGACTGGCGGCGAACGCTTTGGAGGCGAAGCGATGAGCAGCACGACCGTTGCCCGAACTGCGCAAGAGTCCATCGACCTGGCGAAGGCAGCCTCGGCGCGGCTGGAAGGCCAGACGGCCGAGAAGATCGTGGAGTGGGCCGCCGGCGAGTTCGGCGAGCGCTTCTGTGTGACCAGCTCGTTCGCCGACGCCGTGCTCGCGCACGTGGTGTCGAAGGTGGTGCCCGGCGTGCCGGTCGTCTTCCTCGACACCGGCCTGCACTTCGCCGAGACGCTGCGGGTGCGCGAGATCGTCCAGCGCACCCTGCCGGTGACCGTCCGCTCGATCCGTCCCCGCCAGACGGTCGCCGAGCAGGACGCCGAGTTCGGGCCGCGGCTCTACGCCCGCGACCCGGACGAGTGCTGCTTCCTGCGCAAGGTCGAGCCGCTGGAGCGGGCCCTGGAGGACTACGACGCGTGGGCCGCGGGCCTGCGCCGCGACGAGTCGCCGAGCCGCGCCAACACGCCGATCGTGAGCTTCGAGCGGGCCCGCGGCAAGTTCAAGGTGTCGCCGCTGGCGCTGTGGACGCAGGCGGATGTGGACGCGTACATCTCCCGTCACAACGTGCCGGTGAACGCGCTCATGCGCCAGGGGTACGCCTCGGTCGGCTGCTGGCCGTGCACGCGGCGCACGCCCCCGGGCGGCGACCCGCGCAGTGGCCGCTGGGCGGCGTTCGACAAGACCGAGTGCGGGCTGCACACCTCGGGATGACGGCAGCGGTACTTCTCGTTGCCCACGGCTCTTCGGATCCTCGGGCGGCCGCGGCCACCCGCGCCCTGACGCGGGCGGTCGCGGCCCAGCGGCCCGGCCTGGACGTGCGCTGCGCGTTCCTTGACCACGCCGGGCCGCGCCCCGGCGAGCAGTTGTTCGCCTTCGAGCGGCTCGGCCACCGGGCGGCGGTCGTCGTGCCGCTGCTGCTGACCGCCGCGTACCACGGCCGGGTCGACCTGCCGGCCGTGCTTGACCGGGCCTACGCCGACGGCCTGACCATGGACGTGAGCACCACCGACGTGCTGGGCGCCGGCGCTCCGGCCCTGCTCCTGTCGGCCCTTCGGCGGCTGTTGCCGGCCGTGCGGTACGACGGCGTCGCGCTCGTCGCCGCGGGCACCCGCGACGACCTGGCCCGGCACTCCGTGGACGTGGCGGCGGGGGCCCTAGGGGCGTCGCTGGGCGTGCCGTGCCACGCCGCCTATGCCTCGGGGTCCCCGGTGACCGGCGCGGTCGCCGTGGAGGCCTTGCGGGCCCGCGGCTGCCGGCGGATCGCCATTTCGTCGTACTTCCTCGCGCCGGGCCGCCTGCACGACATCGCGATCGCGTCGGCGCTGTCGGCCGGCGCGCTGGCCCCGGCCGCGCCGCCCCTCGGAGGCAACCTGGACGTGGCCCGGTTGGTGATGTCCCGGATCGGCGAGTTCGGGCGCGTACGGGCCGCCTGAGGCCCTTCGCGGGCCATGCCAACCGTTACGTGGCGCGTGACGGTTACCGTTGTCGGATGATGACATGCCCGAAGTGCCGCGGGGAGATGCGCCAGTACGAGCGCAGCGGCGTCACCGTCGACCAGTGCCTGGAGTGCCGCGGGATCTTCCTCGACCGTGGCGAGCTGGAGCGGCTCATCGACGCCGAGCAGGCCTGGCACGGTAGTCGCCGGCAGTCCTTTCAGCCGCAGCCATATCAGCAGCAGTCGTATCCGCCGCCGCAAGGTGGCTATGGGCATTACGGCCATCACAAGAAACACCGGCGGCACCACCGGGAAAGCTTCTTCGGCGAGCTGTTCGACTGAAACCGAGCCGTTCGCCCGGGATCGAGCTGTGCGACTTGGGACCGCGCTGTTCGCCCGGGACCCGGCTGTGCTGTTCGATTGATCCGGGGATGTCGTTCGATTGATCCGCGGATGCAACAACGCCCCGGCCGGTCCGGCCGGGGCGTTCGCGTCTTCGTTCTCTAGAAAGGTCCTGGGCTGATAGCTCAGGCGGAGTGAGCGCGGACCCGCAGGCCGCCGCGACGCTTCATCAGGCGACGCTCGTCTTCGCTCATTCCGCCCCAGACGCCTGCATCCTGACCGGAGTCGAGCGCCCACTGCAGGCACTCGCTGGTCACGGAGCAGCGCTGGCAGACCGCCTTCGCCTGCTCAACCTGCAGCAACGCCGGTCCGGAAGTCCCAATGGGGAAGAACAGCTCCGGGTCCTCGTCGCGGCAGAGGGCATGGTGGCGCCAGTCCGACATGGCGGCAACACTCCTTGTTTTTCGCGGATCGTTGTTGATGATTCCCTATATGCAGCTCATGCGACGGTTCGGCTAGGCGGAGCCTGAAGATCCGTAACATGTGTGCGGGCAACGCTCAGTGGTCGTTTCGCTTGTGAATGCTTTCACGAACTACCGCGATGTCAAGGGGTCCAAACCAAAAAAATCCAAGTCGGTGAGCAAGCTCACGCACAGTTTGTCCGATTTTATGGCTACTGGTGACCCTGGATCGCAACAGTCAGTGACCAATGTAGTACGGCTTGGTCAACGACCGAAGGGCTTTCCGAGATGCGGTTGCGGTGTCTCTCTCGCGACTCTCCGCAACCTTTCCCCCCTTCGGTGGTTGATCGCCGGGGTGGCTCAACACACTACGCGCAGCGCCCCCGGTACGGACGCAAAATCCAACTTATCGACCTCTCCGAGGTACTCCCCGTCAACCTGGAAGGCGATCGGCTTGGCGGCGGTCAGGGTGAAACCCGGCAGATCGTGCATGCGCACGACCTGCTTGCCCCTGGGGCTGCGGCGGCTCGTCACCAGCTGCACCATGGTCCGCGCCGTGCCGCCGACCTGCAGTTCCCGCAGCCCAAGCACGTCGAGACCCGTGTCGAACGACGCGCGCGGGTTGGGATCCACCGGTCTCTCGCCGATGTATGTCCACGGTGCGGTGTTTTGCACCAGCATCCACGCTAGCCCGGTCTGCGCCGTTTCGCCCGGCAACTTGAGCGTGAGCAGCGGCACCCTGCGATCCGTCGCGGCCAGCTGGGCCATCGTGGCGCGGAAGTAGAGCAACGGCGTCGAGATCGAGCCCTTGTGCCGGGCCTGGTCGACGCGGCGCACCACCTCGGCGTCCAGGCCCAGGCCGGCGCAGAAGGTGAAGTAGCGGTCGTCGGCCCGGCCCAGCCCGATCAGCCGCTCGCGCCGGTCGCGCAGCGCCTCCAGGATCGCGCCGGTGCCCTCGGCCCAGTCGCTGGGCAGGCCGAGCGCGCGGGCGAAGACGTTGGTCGAGCCGCCGGGGACGACGGCGAGCGCCGGGCGCTGCTCGGCGCGGTCCGCGGCCGGCCCGGCGTCGAAGGTCATCAGGCCGTTGACGGCCTCGTTCACGGTGCCGTCGCCGCCCAGCGTGACGACGAGGTCGAGGCCCTCCCGGGCGGCGTCGCGGGCGAGGTCGGCGGCGTGGCCCCGGCGCTGCGTGTAGGCGACGTCGAGATCGACCTGGCTGCGCAGGGCCCTGACCAGGATGTCCCGGCCGCGTTCGGTGGTGGTCGTCGCGTTGGGGTTGACCACCAAGAGCGCTCGCATGGGCGGCACTGTACCCGCTCCCGGTCGCGATAAGGTGGTAGCCGCAAAACCCCGTGAGAAGTACCTCCACCAGGAAGGACACGCAGGTGACCACCTTGCGCTGGGCCGTTCGTCTCCTCCTCGCGGAGGGGGTCGGTCTCGCCGCGCTCACGCTGCTGTTCGTGTACCTCGACCTGACCTCCACCGCGTCCAGCGCCGGCGGTGCGGTGGGCGTGACGGCGTACCTGGGCCTCATGGCGGTGCTCTTCATCGGCATCGGGATCGCCCTGCACCGCCGCCGGCGCTGGGCCCGCGGCCCCGGGATCGTGTGCCAGATGCTGCAGATGCCGATCGGCTGGACGATGCTGCACAACGGGCAGCCGTATTTCGGCGCCGCCCTCTTCGTCCTCGGCCTGGCCGGCGCCGTCCTGCTGTTCGCGCCGTCGACCCGCATCGCGCTCGGCGTGCACTGATCGCACCGCGGGTGCGTTGACCGGTCACGCAGCGAGCCGGTTGCGCTCAATCGGACCGCGGGTGCGTTGACTGCGCATTGATCGGTCACGCAGCGAGCCGGTTGCTCTACGCTCGGATGTCGTGACGGTCGCTCCCGCCTACCAGGTTCTCGCCGAGCGCATCCGCGTCGACATCATCTCGGGCCAGCTGCGCCCGGGGGAGCGCCTGCCGACCGAGCCGCAGCTGTGCGAGCAGTCCGGGCTGAGCCGCTCGACCGTCCGCGAGGCGCTGCGCCTGCTCAGCAGCCAGCACCTGATCGTCACCACCCGCGGCGTCAACGGCGGCAGCTTCGTCGCCGAGCCCGACCCGCGCGCCCTGGGCGACACGCTGTCCGACGGCGTCGGCCGCCTGCTCGCCAGCGGCGCCGTGACCGCCGAGGACTTCCTCGAGGTGCGCCGGATGCTGGAGGTGCCGGTGGCCGGCCTGGCCGCGGCCCGCCGCGAGCCGCACCACCTGACGGAGATGGAGCGGGCGATGTTCGACCCGGACCACGACGACATCGCCCGGCGCGTCGAGGCTCACGCGGCGTTCCACCTGGCCGTGGCCGCGGCGACCGGCAACCCGCTGCTCGGCCTGGTGGTGCGGCCGCTCTACGCCATGCTGGCGGACCGCGACGCCGTGGAGCAGGCCGCGCCCCCGCACTTCTGGCAGGCGGTCGACCGGGAGCATCGGGAACTGCTCGCGGCGATCCGCGAGGGGGACGTGGCCCGGGCGATGGAGCTCGCCCGGACGCACATCGACAACGTGCACCCGGCGATGATCAGGACGGTCGGCGCTCAGCCGGGCGGATGACAGCCCGATGCCCGTCGACCGTCGCCGAGTTCAGGACAGACGGTCCTTAGCCAGATACATGGCGGCCTGGTGCCGAGGTCAGGACGGGCGGCGCTTGGTCAGGCGGATGCCGGCCTGGTGCCCGTCGACCGTCGCCGAGACCTCGTCGGCCAGCGCGCTCAGCACCTGCCAGGCGAAGGACTCCCCACCCGGCAGTCGCTCGTCCGGCGAGCCGAGCGGCACCGTCGTGTACACCGTCAGGGCGTCGGCGGTGACGGTGAAGCGGCAGGACAGCTCGACCGTGTCGCCCAGCTGCGGGGTGTCGGCGGCGACCGCCAGCAGCATCGCGCAGGCCTCGTCGACCGCGATGCGCAGGTCCTCGATCTCGTCCAGCGTGAACTGCAGGCGCGCGGCCAGGCCCGCCGTGGCCGTGCGCAGCACGCCCAGGTAGGCGGGCGATGCCGGGACGGCCAGCAGTACCACGTCGTCGCCGTCGGCGCCGGATCTTTTCGGTACGACCTGAGTCACGCGTGAACCCCCTCGGAGCCGACTCTACGACGTCAGTGCATCCGATGACGCGGCGAGTGCGGCCAGTGGCGCGCCGGACAGGCGATACGGCACCCATTCGGACTTCGCGACGGCACCCAGGGCCTCGTAGAACCCGCGGGCCGGGTTCCACTCCAGCACGCCCCAGTCCAGCCGGCGGTACCCGCGCTCGGCGCACACCTTGGCCAGCGCCGCCACCAGCGCCCTGCCCGCGCCGGTGCCGCGGGCGGCCGGGCGCACGTAGAGGTCTTCGAGGTAGATGCCGTGCGTGCCCTCCCAGGTGGAGTAGTTCAGGAACCACAGCGCCATGCCGATCGGCGCGTCCTGCACGGCGACGTGGCAGAAGACCGCGGGGGACGGGCCGAAGAGGGTGGCGGTGAGCTGCTCCGCGGTGAGGTGGCACTCGTCGCGGGCGCGCTCGAACTCGGCGAGTTCGTAGACCATGTCGACGAGCGCGGGCACGTCGCCGGGCTGGGCGGGGCGGATGCGCAAGGAGCCAACTCCAGGTGAGAACGGACGGTGAAAAACGGACGGTGAAACAAGCGACCCCCACCCCGCGGTGCGGGATGGGGGCAAGGCGAAACCGCGCGGGCGTCAGGCCTGCTTGGTCTCCCAGAAGATCTTCGCGATCTCGTCGATCTTCGCCAGGAGCTTCTCGGCGACGGCCGGGTCGGCCGAGCCCTTGGCACCGGAGGCGCCGGCGAGCTTGGTGGCCTCGTTGAAGAGCCCGTGCAGCTGCGGGTACTTTTCGAAGTGGGCGGGCTTGAAGTAGTCGGTCCACAGCACCCAAAGGTGATGCTTGACCAGCTCGGCGCGTTGTTCCTTGATGATCAGGGCGCGGGTACGGAACTCCGCGTTGTCGTTGGCCTGGTACTTCTCAGAGATTGCCTTGACGGACTCGGCCTCGATTCGGGCCTGCGCCGGGTCGTAGACACCACACGGCAGGTCGCAGTGGGCGCTCACCACAGTGCGCGGGGTGAAAAGACGCGACAGTCGCATCGAACCCTCCAGGGTGATTTGCGATGATCCTCAGTGCTGACCTTACTCTTATCCACCATCGGGGATTCCATGCACCTGCCGTGGTTTACGGCACTCGTGTCGGGGCCGTCCATGGCGCCGACACTGCGTTCCGGGGACCGCATCCTGGTGCGCCGCACGACCTGCGCGCGGCCGGGTGATCTCGTGGTCGCCGCCTTCCGCGCGCGGCCCGGGCTTCTCGTGGTCAAGCGGGTCGAGCGGGCCGACGGGGACGGCTGGTGGATCGTCGGCGACAACCCCTTCGGCAGTGATGATTCTTCGCGGTACGGCACGGCCGACGTCATCGGCCGTGTGACATTTCGCTGGTGGCCACAACCGATGCGCTTCCGGCGGGTGCCAGGCTAAGGTGATGCGGATACGGGAGACCCCCGCCGCATTCGCAGATGTATTCCGCGCTTTCACCCGCGGCGCGCGTCCTTCCTGTATTGCAAGCCGTGGCAAAGGAGCCCTCGTGCTTACGTCCGTGTCCAATTCCGTCTCCGACCCCGTGTTCGATCTGCACAGCGGCGGCAAGATGTCGGTGCAGTCGACGGTCCCGCTGTCCACGCGCGAGGACCTCTCGCGGGCCTACACCCCCGGCGTGGCCCGGGTCTGCGAGGCCATCGCCGCCGACGAATCCCTCGTGCACCGGCTCACCTGGGTCGGCAGGGCCGTCGCCGTCGTGACCGACGGCTCGGCGGTGCTCGGCCTCGGCAACATCGGCCCGCGCGCGGCGATGCCGGTGATGGAGGGCAAGGCGGTCCTCTTCAAACAGTTCGGCGGCGTCGACGCCGTGCCCATCTGCCTGGACACCCAGGACCCCGACGAGATCGTGCGGATCGTGACGGCCCTCGCGCCCTCCTTCGGCGGGATCAACCTCGAGGACATCTCCGCGCCCCGCTGCTTCGACATCGAGCGGCGGCTGGAGGAGTCGCTGCCGATCCCCGTCTTCCACGACGACCAGCACGGCACCGCCATCGTGGTGCTCGCCGCGCTGCGCAACGCCGTCAAGGTGCTCGGCCGGAGCATCGGCGACCTGCGAATCGTGGTCAGCGGCGCGGGCGCGGCCGGCGTCGCGGTGACCCGGATGCTGATCAGCGGCGGCGCCGACGCGGGCGAGATCATCGTGCTCGACTCGCGCGGCTGCCTGCACCCCGGCCGCACCGACCTCAACCCGGTCAAGGCCGCCCTCGCCGCCGAGACCAACGCCGGCGGCGTGACCGGCGACATCGCCTCCGCGCTGCGCGGCGCCGACGTGCTCATCGGCGTCTCCGGCGGCACGATCGGCGAGGCCGCGCTGGCCGGCATGGCGCCCGACGGGGCGATCTTCGCGCTGGCCAACCCGACCCCCGAGGTGCACCCGGAGATCGCCGCGCGCTACGCGAGCGTGGTCGCCACCGGCCGCAGCGACTTCCCCAACCAGATCAACAACGTGCTGGCGTTTCCCGGCATCTTCCGCGGCGCGCTGGAGTCCGGCGCGACCCGGATCAGCGACGGGATGAAGGTCGCCGCGGCGGCCGCGATCGCCGGCGTGCTCGGCGACGGCGAGCTCGCCCTCGACAGCATCGTGCCGAGCGCGCTCGACCCGCGGGTCGCGCCGGCGGTGGCGGCCGCGGTGGCCGAGGCCGCCCGCCGCGACGGCGTCATCCGGTAACTGGTTTTCAGCTCCATCCGTTCACGACCTCACGACGATTAGGGCCCCGGATATGCGTGCCGCATTCGCAACCGCGTTCAACGATGCCGACCCGCTCTCCGTGCTCGAGATCGGCGACGCCCCGGAGCCGGCGCCCCAGGACGGCTGGGTCGTGGTGGACGTGCGCGCCAGCGCGCTCAACCACCACGACCTGTGGTCGCTGCGGGGCGTCGGCCTGCGCGAAGAGCATCTGCCGATGATCCTCGGCTGCGACGCGGCCGGGATCGGGCCGGACGGCTCCGAGGTCGTCGTCTACCCCGTCGTCTACGACGGGAAGGGCGACTCCTCGATCCTGTCGGAGCAGTTCCCGGGCACGGTCGCCGAGCGCGTGGCCGTCCCGGCGTACGGCCTGGTGCCCAAGCCGGCCGAGCTCACCTTCGCCGAGGCGGCCTGCCTGCCCACGGCCTGGCTGACGGCCTACCGCATGCTCACCACGAAGGGCCGGCTGGAGGCGGACGGGTCGGTCCTCGTGCAGGGCGCGGGCGGCGGGGTGGCCACGGCGGCCGTGCTGCTCGGCACGGCGCTGGGTGCCCGGGTGTACGCCACCAGCCGCGACGCCGCCAAGCGGGAGCGGATCGCGGCGCTCGGCGCGACCGCCGTCGAGCCGGGGGCGCGCCTGCCGGAGCGGGTCGACGTGGTGATCGAGACCGTCGGCGAGGCGACCTTCGAGCACTCCATGAAGTGCACGAAGACCGGCGGGCGGATCGTGGTGTCCGGGGCGACCAGCGGGCACCTGCCGCGGGTGAACCTGCGCCGGATGTTCGCGCTGCAGCTGGAGATCCTCGGCTCCAGCATGGGCACGCCGGAGGAGCTGGCCGACCTCATGGCGCTGCTGGCCCGCACCGGCATCCGCCCGATCATCGATTCAGTGATCCCGTTCTCGGAGGCCCGCAAGGCCTTCGAGCTGCTGCACTCGGGCGACGTCTTCGGCAAGGTCGTGCTGGACCACACGCAGTAGCCACGCGCACGAGGTCACGCGCTCGTTCACAGGTGTGAGTCGAGGTCGACCGTCGGGGCGAAGTCCGCTCGGGCGGCCTCGTCGCCGTACAACTCCAGGAGCAGGAACTCCAGGGTGCTCTTGGCGACCGTCGGGTAGTCCGGCGAGTCCGGATGCAGGTACGGGTCGTTGTGGTTGCCGCCGGGGATGGTGAGCATCGCCTTGGACCACGGGACGTCGTCGTACGCCGCCTTGCCGCTGGCGTAGGAGACCAGCGGGTCGGCGTCGCCGTGCACGAAGAACAGCGCCGCCGGGGGGCCGGTGAAATCGGTGCCCACGCCCAGCCCGCTGCCGGCCAGGATCACCCCGGCCCGCAGGCGCGGGTCGCGGTTCGCCGTGAACAGCCCGATGGTCGTGATGGCGCCCGCCGAGTGCCCGGCCGCGGCCAGGCGCTTGGCGTCGATGTGGGCGCCGATCGGCCCGGCGAGCACCTGGCCGAGGACGTAGCTCGCGTCGGCCGGCTGGTTGAGCACGTCGTAGACGTCGAGCTGGGCGCCGCGGGTGGTGTTCGGGTAGGCCGGGGCGATCACCACGAACCCGGCCGCCGCCCAGGTCTTCAGCAGCGGCGCGAACTCCTCGGGCGTGCCGTTCAGGCCGTGGCTGAACAGCACGGCGGGGTAGTGGCCGGGCCGATCGGGGGTCCAGATGACCGTCCGCAGGGTTCTGCCTTCCCGGGTGTACGTCACCTGCTGCGACGACACCGACAGCCCCGGCGGCGGCAGCGCCAGCGGCGGCGGGAGCTCCACACCGGCGAGGTGCGGCAGCGCGGTGCCGAGGGAGGGCGACGGGGTGGCCTGTCGGGCGGGCGCGGGGGCGGTCGAGCAGCCGCCCGTCAGCGCGGCTGACGCGAGGACGGCGGCGATCGCGAGGCGCGGGCGCATGATCCCAACGGTACGGGCGGGGCCGCGGATCGCCGCTTCCCCGGCGGGGGCGAAATCCGACCAGGCTCCGCGCGTTACCCCGGACGGGGGAGAGTGCCACAATCCGACAATGTTCGGCCACTGTCCGGAGTGTCACCCTCGGTATTCTGTCGGCCATGTCCGATGAGCGCATCGACCCGAGTCAGAACACTCAGGCGTTCCAGGCGTGGGTGGACCACAGTCAGCCGGCGGAGCCGCCCGCCAAGTCCAGGACCTTGCTCTGGGTCGGCGTGGGCGTCGGGGTCGTCGTGGTGGCGCTCGTGCTGTTCGTCGCGCTGGGGTAGATCCCAGTCGTCTCGAAGTGCGTGAAGCCGGCGAGCGTGGCGTCGCCGGTCAGCCGCATCCGCGCCGCGTCGTCGTCGTTGAGCGCCCAGTTCAGGAAGTCCAGCAGCGTGGCCAGCACCTGCGTGTGGCCGCGCTCGGGGTCGTTCGTCCCCGCGCCGTGCTCGCCGCCCTCGATGGTCAGGAATGCCTTCGGCCAGGGGTTCTTGCCGTACGACTCCCGCCCCTGGCTGTAGGCGACCACCGGGTCCTTGTCCCCGTGGATGAACAGCATCGGCACCGGGGAGCCCTTGTATGCCGTGGTCGGCCGGCCCGCGAAGATGACGCCCACCTTGAGCCGCGGATCGCGATGGCCGGTGAACAGCCAGTCGGTGGTGGTGCCGCCCCCGGAGTGCCCGATCGCCCCGAGCCGGTCCGGATCGATGCTCGCCGCCAGCGGGTTGCTCGGCAGCAGCATCTGCGTGATCACGTACGACGCGTCGACGGCCTGGTTGGGCACGTCGGTCTTGTCGAACTTCGGCCCGTCCTTCTTGGTGAACGGGTACGCCGGCGCCACCACCACGTATCCGGACTCGGCCAGGAACTTGGTCATGCCCTCCTGCATCTGCGGGTTGCTGTAGAACCCGTGGCTCCAGACCAGCAGGGGGAACTCCCCGGGCAGCGCGGTGGCGTCGAGCTGCGTGCGCCCGTGGGTCTGCCGTGCCGACCCGCGCACCGGGTACCACACGATGCTCGGCAGCGGCCGGTCCTTGCCGCGGGAGAAGTTGAAGCGCCGGATCCCGACAGCGTGCGGGGCGCGTGCCGAGCTCGCGATGGCGGTCGCCCCGGCCGCGGTGCTGAAGGGCGGGCCGCTGTCGTTGTTGCCGGAAGCGACAACCGCGCCGCCCACGACGAGGAGGGCGGCGGTAAGGAGCGAGGCGGTTGCGGCTCGGGTGCGACGCGGGGGCACGTGAAGAATGTAAGTGCCCACCGTGGGAGGCCGTTATCGCCCGAGTGGTGACAACCGATTGGCTTGCCGGACTACACCAGGATGTCAGGGGATGACCCATTTGGACGGCACGGCTAACCTCGGAGAGATCGCCCAATTGAACTAGGGTGAGATCGGCTCGTCGAAATATCCGATTTTTCCGACATGTCCGGCCCGGCCGCCGTCATTGACGCTCGTTCACCCACGCCGCCCCGGCCCGTCGATCAACCGATGGGCCGGGGCGAGTCGTCGTTCAGTCGTCGTCCTCGTCGTCGAGGCGGGCCAGGTAGACGGCCAGGCGCTCGATCGGGGTCTCGAACTCAGGATTCTGGTCGACGAAGTCGCGCAGGCGCTCGGCCAGCCACTCCAGCGTGACCTCTTCCTCGCCGCGGCGCTGAGCCAGCTCCTCGATGCCGCGATCGGTGAAGTACATGGAACCTCCAGCGAAGACGAAGGGGCACGGCGTCGCCGCCGTGCCCCACTACAACTCAGCCAGCCGCTACGGCTTCGGCAGGGCGGCCTCGATCAGGGCCTGCTGCTCGGCGTCGTGCAGCTTGGTCGAGCCCACGGCCGGGGCGGCCGCGGCCGGGCGGGAGATGCGGCGCAGGCCGACGCCCTGCAGCTGCTCCAGCAGGTTGAGGGCGATGAAGGACCAGGCGCCCTGGTTGGCCGGCTCCTCCTGGACCCAGGCGAAGTCCTCGGCGTTCGGATACTGCGACAGCGCCGCCCGCAGCTCCTCGATCGGCATCGGGTAGAGCTGCTCGAGGCGCAGGATCGCGGTGTCGGTGATGCCGCGGTCGGTGCGCGCCTGCAGCAGGTCGTAGAAGACCTTGCCCGAGCACAGCAGGACCCGCTTCACGCCGGCCGGGTCGAGGGTCGTGCCCTTCACGCCCGGGTCGGCCATGACGGTCTGGAAGGTGTTGGTGGTGAAGTCCTCGACGGCCGACACGCACAGGCGGTGCCGGAGCAGGGACTTCGGGGTGAAGACGACCAGCGGCTTCTTCTTCGGCGACAGCGCCTGGCGGCGCAGCAGGTGGAAGTGGTTGGCCGGGGTCGTCGGCACCGCGACGCGCATGTTGTCCTCGGCGCACAGCTGCAGGTAGCGCTCCAGGCGGCCCGACGTGTGGTCCGGGCCCTGGCCCTCGTGGGAGTGCGGCAGCAGCAGGGTCACCGAGGCCAGCTGGCCCCACTTGACCTCGCCGGAGGAGATGAACTCGTCGACGATCGACTGGGCGCCGTTGACGAAGTCGCCGAACTGGGCCTCCCACATGACCAGCGCGTCCGGGTTCTCGACCGAGTAGCCGTACTCGAAGCCCATCGCGGCGAACTCGGACAGCAGCGAGTCGTAGACGAAGAACTTCGCGTTGTCCTGCATCAGCGCGTACATCGGCATGTAGTCGGCGCCCGTCTCGGCGTCGACGATGCCCGCGTGGCGCTGCACGAAGGTGCCGCGGCGGGAGTCCTGGCCGGACAGGCGCACGGTCACGCCGTCGTTGAGCAGGGCGCCGAACGCGATGACCTCGCCGAAGCCCCAGTCGATGTCGCCCTCGACGGCCATCTTGGCCCGCCGGTCCAGCAGCTGCTGCACGCGCTTGTGCGGGGTGAAGCCGTCGGGGAGCTTCACGTGCGCCTCGCCGATGGCCCGGAGCACCGACTCGTCGATCTTGGTCTCCACCACCGGCTCCACCTCGGGCTCGCGCAGCCTGGTGAGCCGCGCGGCCGGCGACGAGGAGGCGTCGCGGGTGGCCTTGAAGACCGTCTCGAGCTGCTCGTGGTAGTCCTTGAGCAGGGCCTCGGCCTCGGTGATCGGGATGTCGCCGCGACCGATGAGCTCCTCGGTGTAGATCTTGCGGACCGATCGCTTCTGGTCGATGATCGCGTACATCAGCGGGTTGGTCATCGACGGGTCGTCGCCCTCGTTGTGGCCGCGGCGGCGGTAGCAGACGAGGTCGATGACGACGTCCTTGTTGAACGCCT